>JBGAOL010000226.1:0-8588 GCA_044221825.1 Gemmatimonadales bacterium | reverse complement strand
CTACGGCACCGACTTCGCCAACGTCGAGCTGACCGGCAACGACATGTCGCTCGGCTTCCACCTCGGCGCCATCGCCCAGATCACCGACAAGTTCGCCTTCGGCATCCGCTACCTGTCCAAGCAGACGGTCAACGTGGATGACGGCGAGGCCACCATCACGCAGGTGGCCACGAACCTCTACCTGGCCCCGGGCAACCCCCTCGGCCTCCCCGCCGGCACCCCGGTGGACGCCCTCGTGGCCCCCCAGTTCGCGCCCGGCGGGAAGCTGGTGGACCAGGGCGGCGCGGCCGTCCTGCCCTACCCGTCCCAGCTCAACATGGGCCTGAGCTTCCAGGTGACCGACCACCTCAAGATGCTGGGCGACGTCGGCATCCAGTTCTGGAGCGTGTTCGACACCCTGCCGATCACCTTCAGCGTCATCGGCGAGAAGAACCTGGTCGAGTCGTACCGCAACACGACCTCCTGGCGCCTCGGTGGCGAGTACACCATCGGCACCAAGGCCATCGCCCGGCTGGGCGTCCTGGCTCACAACGCGGCGGCCCCGGCCCAGACGGTCACGCCGCTCCTCCCCGAGGGACCCCGCACCGAGTTCACCGCGGGCTTCGGGTACGGCGTGTCGGACCGCTTCCGGTTCGACCTGGCCTACCAATACATCGATCAGGCGGACCGTCAGGGACGCAGCGGCGACGGCGGCATGGCCGCCCCGACCACGGCGGTGAACGACGGGCTCTACACGTTCGACGCCAATCTTCTTGGCATCACCCTGACCTACTCGTTCTGACCGGGAGACCCACGCATATGCGGCGCACTCAGATCACGGCGGCGGTCCTCCTGGCGCTCCCGCTCCTCGCGGGGTGCTACGACAACGAACCGCTCAACGCCCCCGACCTCTCCTCGAGCAACGGGCTCATGGCCCGGTACGTCTCGATGGGCAACAGCATCACCGCCGGCTTCCAGTCGGCGGGCATCAACGACAGCACGCAAATGCGCTCCTACGCGGTGCTCTTTGCCGGCCGCGCCAACGCGCCCTTCAACGTGCCGTCGCTCCAGGGCCGCGGCTGCCCGCCCCCGTTCACCAACAACGTGACCCAGGCCCGCGTGGGCGGCGGCAGCTCCACCACCTGCGACCTCCGCGCCAACGAGCGGCTGTTCTACGTGAGCAACGTCGCCGTGCCCGGCGCCACCTCGTTCTCGCCGACGGACAACATGATCGCGTTCGCCAACAGCAACGCGCTCACCACCTTCATCCTCGGCGGCCGCACCCAGGTGCAGGCCATGCAGGACGCCCACCCGACGTTCGTCACGGCGTGGATCGGCAACAACGACGTGCTCGGCTCGCTCACCAGCACCAGCGACCCCGGCAACCCGGCGCTGGTCACCCCGGTGCCGGTGTTCATCGCCAACTACGACGCCATGCTCGACAGCATCGAGGCGGCCGGCCACCCGGCCACCGTGCTCTTCTCGGTGGCCGACGTGTCGGTCATTCCGTACACCTCGCGCGGCGCCACCTACTGGTGCCTCAAGACCGGGCTCTGCCCCGGGGTGCCGGCCGCGCCATTCCCGGCGAATTTCGGCGTGGACATCAGCTGCGCGCCCAGCGCCGCGGTGCCGACCTCGGCGGGCGAGAACATCCTCGTGCCGTGGCCGGTGGGCGTCCCGAAGATCGCCGCGGCGGCGCAGGGCGCCCCGGCGGGCATCCCGCAGACCACCCTCAACTGCCTGACCGATCCGGTGGTGTCGCCGAGCGAACTCACCAACCTCCAGACCACCGTCGCGCAGTACAACGCGCACATCAGCGGGGCCGCCGCCGCGCCCGGCATGGCCTACCTCGACGTCAACGCGCCGCTGGCGGCGCTGGTGGCGTCCGGCGCCATCCCGCCGTTCCCGGACATCATCCCCGCCTCTCCGGCGGGTCGGTCGGGTTCGGGCCGTACTTCTCGCTCGACGGGGTGCATCCGTCCACGCTGGCGCACCAGCTCATTGCCGACTCCCTGGTCTCCATCACCAACCAGTTCTTCGGCACCAGCATCCCGTGAGCGGCTGAGGCCTTCGGGCCCTGGACACAAGGCGGCGGTCCGGCACCCGGACCGCCGCCGTTGTCTTGCCCTCGTCCGGCTCTTACCCCCCGCGCGGGGCGCCTTACCTTTCTTCCCCTCTCCCCTCCTCCGGAGCCCCGATGACGCTGAGCCGCGACCGCGCGCTGGCCCTGGTGCACGAGTACACCGCTTCCGACGCCCTGCGGAAGCACATGTACGCCGTCGAGCTCGCCATGCGCGCCATGGCCACCCGCGCCGGCGCCGACCCCGAGGCGTGGGGCACCGTCGGCCTGGTGCACGACTTCGACTACGAGCGCTTTCCCAACGCCGCCCACGCCGCCGACGCCGAGCATCCGAGCGAGGGGGTGCGGATCCTGGCGGGGCTCGGCGCCCCGGAGGAGTGGCAGCGCGCCATCCTGGGCCACGCCTCCTACACCGGCGTGCCGCGGGAAACCGACCTGGCCCGGGCGCTCTTTGCCGTGGACGAGCTGTGCGGCTTCCTGGTGGCCTGCGCCCTGGTGCGGCCGTCGCGCTCGCTGGCGGACCTCGAGCCGAAGAGCGTGCTCAAGAAGCTCAAGGACAAGGGCTTTGCCCGCGGGGTGAGCCGGGAGGACGTGCGCCTCGGCGCCGAGGAGCTGGGGGTGCCGCTCGAGGAGCTGATCCAGTTCCTGCTCGAGGCGCTCCGGCCCCACGAGGGGGTCCTCGGGCTGGGGACCCAGGCCTGATGGAGGGCCGGATGGCCGGGGCGCCCAGGGCGCCCCTCAACGCTTTCGGGACCCGGTGCGTACTACGCCGGTGACCGACGCCGAGCTGGCCGACCGGGCCCGCGCGGGAGACGGGGACGCCTTCGGGGCGCTCGTCGAACGCCACGCCCCGCTGGCCCGAAGGATCGCGCGGTCGGCGCTGCTCGACCCGCACGACGCGGACGACGCGGTGCAGGAGGCGCTCTTCTCGGCGTGGCGCGCCATCGGGCGGTTCGATCCGGCGCGGCCCTTTGCCCCCTGGTTCCTGCGGATCGTGGTGAACGCGGCGGCCGACCTCCGGCGCCGGCGCACCCTCCGGCGGACGGACGCCATCCCCGAGGCCGCCCCCGACCCGGGCGCCTCACCCGCGCGGAACGCCGACCGGGCGCTGCTGCGCGAGGCGCTCGACCGGGCGATGGCGGCGCTGCCCGAGCGGCGGCGGATGGCGCTGGTGCTGCACGACGCCGAGGGGTACGGGCACGACGAGATCGCGACGATGCTCGGCGCCCCCGTCGGCACGATTCGCTCGGATGTCTTTCACGCCCGGCGCGCGGTGCGCGCCGCGCTCGACCCTCGTGGGAGGGACACGCATGACCATTCCGCACGATTTCCCGGCCGGCCGCGACGCCGCCCTGGGGGGCGCTGCTCCGGGCCCACCTCGAGGGCGCCGACGACGCCGCCTTTGCCGCGCGGATGCGCGAGGCCGCCGTGGCGGCCGCCGCCGAGGGGGAGTGGCGCCGGGTGGGGCGCTGGGCGCTGCCCGGGCTCGCCGCGGCGGCGCTGCTCCTCCTGGCGCTGGCCGGGGCGCTCCGCCCCGCCGACCAGGGCACTCAACAGGCGGCGTCGCCGGCCGGCTCGCTGGTCGAGCTGGCGAGCGACACCGCCGCCGGCAGCGGCGCGCTGCTGGCCGTCATGAGCTACTGAGACGCAAGGAAGCGACCCGCATGACCAAGTCCACACGCACGGCCACCCTCCTCCTGATCGCCGCCTTCCTGTTGGGGGCGGTGGCGGGGGCGGCGGCGCTCTCCCTGGCCGGCCGGCCATTCGGCGGCCCCGGGCGCCGGCCCGGCCCCTCGGGCTACCTGGCCCGGCTGGAGCGGGACCTCAAGCTGACGCCGGTCCAGAAGGACAGCGTCGGCGCCATCCTGAACCGGTACGAGCCCCGGATGGACTCGATCTGGCAGGAGATCCGGCCCCGGTTTGAAACCGTCCAGCGGGAACTCCGTTCAGACATCAGCGCGCAGCTCACCCCGGAGCAGCAGCGCACGTATGCCGACCTCATGGCGCGGTTCGATGCCCGCCGTCGCTCCAAGGATTCCACGAATGCGCACTAGCAGTCTCCTGGCCGCGGCGGCAGCCGCCCTGGCCGGGGTCACCCCGCTCGCCGCCCAGCAGGCGGCCGGCCAGGGGATCACCCTCGAGCAGGCCATCCGGATGGCCCAGGTGGCCCAGCCCACGGTGGTGGCGGCGCAGGGCGCGGTGGACCGCGCCTCGGCGCAGTACCGCGTGAGCTGGGGCGCCTTCCTCCCCTCGCTCTCGTTCACGTCGAGCTACGGCACCAGCTACTCCAACGGGCCGTCGCGGGTCAACCAGATCACCGGCGAGGTCATCTCGGGCCAGTCGTACGCCCAGAGCATGTCCAACGGGGTGAGCGGGTCGGTGGACCTCTTCACCGGCTTCCGCCGCGGCGCGCAGATGGACGCCGCCAAGGCCACCGAGGCCGCCGCCGACGCGGGACTGGTGGACGCCCAGTACCAGACGACGCTGAGCGCCAAGCAGACCTTCTTCGGCGCGCTGGCGGCCACGGAGCTGGTGCGGGTGCGGCAGGCCAGCCTCCGCCGGGCGCAGGAGCAGCTGGCCGCCTCGGTGGCCAAGCTCCAGGCCGGCAGCGCCACCCGTTCCGACTCGCTGCGCTCGCTGGTGACGGTGGGCAACGCGCGGCTCCAGCTCCTGACCGCCGAGACGGCGGTGGCCACCGCCGAGGCGAACCTCGGCCGGCTCGTGGGCATGGACGGCCGGGTGCGCGCCCTGCCCGACTCCGCCTACCTGGTGGTGGTCGAGGCCGGCGACACGGCCGCCATCCGTAAGGAGGCGGAGGAGAACTCGCCCAAGGTGCGGGCGGCGCAGGCCAGCGCCGACGCCCGCACGCGCCAGCGTCAAGGCGAGCAAGGCGGCCTGGTGGCCGCAGCTCAACCTGTCCGGGCCGCTACAGCTACAGCAGCGGCCAGAACTAGAACTGCAGTTCTTCGACAGCCGCTCGGCTCGCTGGCGCTGAGCTACCCGATCTTCAACAACTTCCAGCGCGACCAGTCCATCGTGAACGCGGAGGCCACCGCGGCCTCGGCGCAGTCCACGGCGGAGGACGCGCGGCGCCAGGTGGACGCCTCGCTCACTGCGCGGCTGGCCGAGCTCGAGGCGGCGCGGGCGCAGATCGACATCACCGCCACCAGCCTGCAGGCGGCCACGGAGGACCTCCGGGTCAACCAGGAGCGCTACCGCCTCGGCGCCGCCACGATCGTGGACGTGCTGAGTTCGCAGGAGGCGCTGTCGCAGGCGGAGGTGGACGTGGTCCAGGCGCGGTACAACTATGTCGTCGCGAAGGCCCAGATCGAGGCCCTCATCGGGAGGTCGCTGTGAGCACTGCCCTGAGCACCACCGCCGAACGGATGGCTATGCTGCCGGCCGACGTGCCGCGCGACGCCGTCATCGTGACGCGCAACCTGCAGCGCGAGTATGACATGGGCGGCGAAGTCGTCCGCGCGCTCCGCGGGGTGGACGTGGTCATCCGGAAGAATGAGTTCGTGGCCATCATGGGCCCGTCCGGCTCCGGCAAGTCCACGCTGATGAACATGATCGGCTGCCTCGACAGCCCCACCGCCGGCGAGTACTGGCTCAGCGGCCACCGGGTGTCGGAGCTGCCGGACGACGAGCTGGCCCGGATCCGCAACAAGGAGATCGGGTTCGTCTTCCAGACCTTCAACCTCCTGCCGCGCGCCACGGCGCTCCACAACGTGGAGCTTCCGCTGGTGTACGCCGGCATCGGGGCCAAGGCCCGCATGGCCCAGGCGCAGGAGGCGCTCACCAAGTGGGCCTGGCCGACCGCATGCACCATCGGCCCAACGAGCTCTCGGGCGGCCAGCGCCAGCGCGTGGCCATCGCCCGGGCGCTGGTGAACCGGCCCAGCATTCTCCTGGCCGACGAGCCCACCGGCAACCTCGACTCCACCACCAGCCAGGAGATCATGGGGCTGTTCGAGGAGCTGCACACCCAGGACCAGACCATCGTCCTGGTGACCCACGAGCACGACATCGCCGCGCACGCCGTCCGGCAGGTGCACCTCAAGGACGGCAAGGTCGAGCGCGACTTCCAAACGGAGAAGCACCCATAATGCGTACCCGGATCCTCTGGCTGTCGGCGCTGGCGCTGGCGGCGTGCAAGAAGGAAGTGCCCACGCTGGTCTACCAGGCGGTGCCCGTCGAGCGGCGGGACATCATCGTGTCGGCGCAGGCGGCGGGCGTCATCCAGCCCGACACCACGGTCGAGGTCAAGTCGAAGGCCTCGGGCGAGATTCTCGACATGAAGGTCGAGACCGGCCAGCTGGTGCCCCGCGGCACGCTGATGGTCCAGGTGGACCAGCGGACCCCGCGGAACACCCTGGCGCAGGCCGAGGCGCAGCTCGAGGTGGCGCAGGCGCGGCTGCAGAACGCGCAGTCGCAGCTCACGCGGGCCAACGAGCTGTTCAAGTCGCAGTCGATCACCCAGGCGGAGCAGGAGAACGCCGCGCTGGCCTACGCCAACGCCAAGGCCGACGTGGTGAGCGCCCAGGTGACGGTCGAGAACGCCCGGATCCAGCTGGAGGACACCGACGTGCGGGCGCCGATCACTGGCACCGTCATCGAGAAGAACGTCGAGCGGGGGCAGGTCATCTCGAGCCCCACGCGCGACGTGGGCGGCGGGACCGTCCTCCTCAAGATGGCCGACCTCAACCTGGTGCAGGTCCGGACCCTGGTGGACGAGACCGACATCGGGAAGATCCGGCCGGGGCTCCGCGCCACCGTGACGGTGGACGCCTACCCGAACACGCCGTTCGAGGGCGAGGTGCTCAAGGTGGAGCCGCTGGCCACCACCCAGCAGAACGTGACGATGTTCCCGGTCATCGTGCGGATCCAGAACCGCGACGGCCGCCTCCGCCCGGGCATGAACGCCGAGGTCGAGATCCACGTCGGCCAGCGGGACAGCGTGCTGGCCATCCCGAACGCCTCGCTCCGCACCCAGCGCGACGTGACGAGCGCCGCGCAGGTGCTGGGCCTCAACCCGCAGGACGTGACCGCCCAGCTGGCGCAGGGCGATAGCGCCGCGGCCGCGCCGGGCGCGGGCGCCACCGGGAGCACCGCGCAGGCGGGCACCGCCCCCGGGGCCGGCGCGCCCACCGACAGCGCCGCCAAGCCCAAGGCGAGCGGCAACACGCTCACCCTGCCGGACGGCCGGACCATTCCCCTGCCCCCGGGCGTCACCGAGGCGCAGGTGCGGGCCATCATGGCCAAGCGGATGAGCGGCCAGGAGCCGACCGACGCCGAGCGAGCCATCATGCGACAGGTCTTTGCCGGGATGGGCGGCGGGCGGCCGGGCGGGATGGCGCGCCCCGCTGGCAACAACGACTACCAGTTCGGCGGGCGGTACATCGTCTTCGTGCTGCGGAACGGCCAGCCGGTGGCGGTCAACGTCCGCACGGGGCTCACCGACCTCGACTACAGCGAGGTGGTGAGCGGCGTGCAACAGGGCGACTCGGTGCTCGTCCTCCCCAGTGCGAGCCTGATCCAGTCGCAGCAGGAGTTCAAGCAGCGCATCGGCAACCTGACGGGCGGCGGGCTCCCCGGCGTCCGGCAGCAGGCCACCCCCACGCCGGGGGCGGGGAGGTAACGATGCTTCTCGGCGAGACGATCGCGGTCGCCTTCCAGTCGATCCGCGCCAACAAGCTGCGCACCGCGCTCACGATGCTGGGCGTCATCATCGGCGTCGCCGCGGTGATCGCCATGGTGGCGCTGGGCACCGGCGCCCAGCGCGCCGTCGAGGAGCGGATTGCCGCCCTCGGTGCCAACCTGCTGACCGTCTTTCCCGGCCAATCCTTCCGGATGGGCGTGGCCAGCAACGTGCGCGTGAGCCTGACCACCGATGACGCCGACGCCGTGCGGCGCGACGCCCCGCTCATCCAGGCGGTGGTCCCGGAAATGCAGTCGTCGCTGCAGGTCAAGTACGTCAACAAGAACATCAACGCCAACATCGTCGGCACCACCGCCAACTACACCACGGTGCGGAACTACACCGTCCCCTACGGCCGGATGTTCAGCCAGGGCGACGACGAGTCGCGCCAGCGCTACGCGGTGCTGGGCTACGACGTGCCCGAGATGCTCGGCGGCAACCCCGCCGCCATGATGGGCCAGACGATCCTCATCCGCGGCATCCCCTTCGAGATCATCGGGGTGCTGAGCCGGAAGGGGTCGGCGGGGTCGTTCCAGAACCCCGATGAGCAGATCCTGATCCCGCTGCAGACGGCCCGCTACCGGATCTTCGGCAGCGACCGGCTCCGCTCGATGACGGTGCAGATCAAGGAGGGGGTGCCGCTCGAGCAGGGGATGGTGGACATGGAGCGGGTGCTGCGCCGCGAGCACAAGATCCGCCCCGGCGCCGACAACGACTTCCAGGTCCGCAACCAGCAGGACATCCTCTCCACCCAGCAGCAGGCCACGCAGGTGTTCACGGCGCTGCTGGCCAGCATCGCCGGGGTCAGCCTCCTCGTCGGCGGCATCGG
>JBGAOL010000225.1:0-6700 GCA_044221825.1 Gemmatimonadales bacterium | reverse complement strand
AGGCGCAGCGTCTTGAGCCGCTCCTTGTGCCGCACCCCGAAGCGGTGCTCCTCGTCCACCACCAGGAGCCCGAGCTCCTTGAAGGTGACGTCCGGCGAGAGCAGCCGGTGCGTGCCGATGATGATGTCGATCTCCCCCGCCGCGAGCCGCGCCAGCGCCTGCTTCTGCTCCCGGGCCGTGCGGAAGCGGGAGAGCACCTCGATCTTCACCGGGAAGTCGGCCAGCCGCTCGCTGAAGGTGCGGGCGTGCTGGTCGGCCAGGATGGTGGTGGGCACCAGCACCGCCACCTGCTTCCCGCCCTGCACCGCCTTGAAGGCGGCGCGCACCGCCACCTCGGTCTTGCCGTAGCCCACGTCGCCCACGAGCAGCAGGTCCATGGGGAGCGCCTGCTCCATGGCGTGCTTCACGGCGGTGGTGGCCTTCCGCTGGTCGGGGGTGTCCTCGTACAGGAAGGCGGATTCCAGCTCGCGCTGCCAGCGGGTGTCGGGCGGGAAGGGGAAGCCGGCGCTGGCCTGGCGGCGGGCGTAGAGATCGAGGAGCTCGGCCGCCATCTCCTTGATGGCCTGGCGGGTCTTCTCGCGGGTGCGCTGCCAGCTGGTGCCGCCGAGCTTGTGCAGGCGGGGCGGTGGCTGGTCGCCGTCGTCACCGGCGCCGCGGTAGCGCTCCAGCTGGTCCAGGCGGTAGAGCGGGACGTTGAGCCGGTCGCCGCCCTCGTACTCGACGATGGCGACCTCGAGGGTGCTCTCGCCCACCGTGATGGTCTCGATGCCGCGGTACACGCCGATGCCGTGGTCGAGGTGCACCACGTAGTCGCCGGCGGCGAGCTGGCCGGTGGTGCCCGTCGGCGCCGCCTGACGATAGCGCCGCGCCCGTCGCAGCCGCCGGGCCCGGCGGAAGATCTCGTGGTCGGTGAGGACCCGGAGGCTCCGCATCACGAAGCCGCCATCGAGCGCCCCGATGGCGAGCGTGGCATTGAGCCGGCGGTCGCCCTCGTGCAGCAGCTCGTCGAGGCGCTCGAGCTGGCCCTCGTTGTCGCAGAGGATGAGCGTCGGCACCTCGCCGGCGAGCAGCGCGCGCAGCCGCCGGATGTCGCGCTCCACCGGCTCCGGCGGCAGGAAGCCCGCCATGACCTCCGGCGCCTCCGCGTGGAGCACCAGGCGCCCGTATCCCTCGAGATGGCGGCCCCACGCCTCGGGCGGCTCGAACAGCGCCTCGCGCGTCGGCACCTCCTCGCCGAGGCGCCGCGCCACCTCGATGTGGTGCGCGGCCTCGCGCCAGGCGCGCGCCACTTCCTCGCGGTTGGCGGTGGCGGAATCCTCGATGAGCAGGACTCCCGAGGGCAGCAGCTCGAGCAGCGACTGCCGCGCCGCCACCGGCTCCGCCGCCTGGGGCGCCGCCGAGCCGCCGAGCGGCAGGATGGTGATGTCGCCGAGGGAGTCGCCGGAGCGCTGGCTGGTGAGGTCGAAGCTCCGCACCGACTCGAGATCGTCCCCCCACCACTCGAGCCGTGCCGGGGCCGCCATGCCGAAGCCATACACGTCGATGATGCCGCCGCGCACGCTGAACTGCGCCACCTCGGTGACGGTGGGCACCCGGGTGTACCCCATCCCCTCGAGCGCGGTCACCACCTCGCCGAGGCGCCGCGGCGCCGAGGGCCCCAGGCGGAGCGTCCGCAGCGACAGCTCCGCCGGCACCCGCGTCCGCTCCTGGCTGGCGCGCGCGGTAGTCACCAGGAGGCGCAGCCGCCCCGCGAGGAGCGCCGCGAGCGTCTCCGCGCGCTCGCCGGCGATCTCGTAGTGCGGCTCCTCCTCGCCCAGCGCCTCACGCTGGGGATAGAGCGCGACGGGCAGGTCGGTGAGGTGCTGGAGGTCGGTGAGCCAGCGCTCGGCGTCCGCGGGCGTGGTGGCCACCACCGTGATGAGGCGCTCCGGATAGGTGCGCGCCAGCCACGCCACCAGCACCGCCGTGCTCGAGCCCACGAGCCCGCCCAGGCGCAACTCGCTCCCCTGCGTGGGGAGCCGCCCCTTGAGGTCAAAGGCGATGGAGGTCCGCTCGAACGCGTCGAGCAGGGTCGGCAGGCTCATGCGCCCTGCTTCCGGCCGCTGGCCAGGCCCACTTCCGTCAGGCCGAGCAGGAGCGCCAGCCACAGCAATGGGGCCTGCAGGCTGGCCTGCCCCGCCCCCGCGAAGGCCGCCCCCGGAGCCGCCGCCAGCCCCACCACCCGGGCCCCCGGCCACAGCGCGCGGAGCGCGGACGGCTCGGCCGGCGTAAGCGCTGACTCGCGCGGGTCGAGGTTCACGCTGATGCCCCCGATGGTGTCATTGCCTGCCAGGATGAAGTAGGCCCCGCGCTCCGGCGGCCGGAACGTCGCGCCTCCCTCCACCGGCCAGCGTCCGGTGCCCCGCGCCACCTGCGTGGCGAGGTCCGGCACGGACACGGGATCGCCGGGCGCGGCCACGGCCAGCGCCAGCTCGCCGCGTGCCACCCGGTTCACCAGCGCATCCACGAGGGGCACGAACGCCGCCGTCAGCGGCAGGTCGGTCCAATCGGCCTCGAAGCGCGAGCCCACCAGCACCACGGCCCCGTCGCGCACGATCCACGGCTGCCCGCCGGCCCGCGCCACCACACCGGCGTCCTGGCCGGCGCGCACCGGCTCCAGCAGGTACCGCCGCTTCACCGCCACCCGCGGCAGCAGCGCGCTGCTGTCGGTCATCCCCGCGCTCGGCGCGGGCGCCCCGAAGCGCCAGGCCACCCCGCGCCGCTCCAGCGCGCGGTTGAGCGCGCCCAGCTGGGCCGGGTCCTCGGGCGGCAGCACCACGGAGGCGCCGTTACCGAGCGTGCCGAGCGCCAGCTCGGCCCCGCGCCGGAGGCGGCCGGCGGCCACCAGCACCTCCGCGGCCGCGGCGAGGTAGCGGTCGGCGGGATCCCAGAGCGCGCTGGCCACGGGCGCCACGCGCACCAGCGCCACCCGGTCGTCATCGGCACGGAGCTCGTCGGGGGTCTTGCTGGCCACCAGCTCGTGCCAGCCGGGCACGAGGGGCCCGAGCGTGAAGCTGCCGGAACCACCCGCCGGCACCAGCGCCTGGCGGGCGGGACGGTTGCCCACCAGCATCGAGACCGGTGCGGGCGCGGCCGCATCGCCGGCGATGCTGGCGCTGGCCTTGCCCCCCTCTGGAGTCCACGGCTGCGCGCCGGGATCCACGGCCACCACGCCCTGGTTGGCGGGAGGCTCGTCGGTGGGACCGGCCACGAGCAGCGGCGCGGGTGGCGTCGCGGCCGAGAGCGCCGTGGCCTGCAGGTCGCTCAGTACCACGATGCCCCCGGGGCGCTCCTCAGTGTGGAGCACCTCACCGGCCAGCACGATGGCCTGGCCCAGGTCCAGCCGCCGGCTCGACCCCTCCAGGCTGTCCACGAGACGCGTGAGCTCGGGGGCCGTGCCCCGCCGGGCCACGCCGTCGGCGGCCAGGAGCCAGAGGGCATCGGCCGGGGTGGCCCGCTCCAGAATCCGGCGCGCGGCGGCCTTGAGCTCCACCAGGCGCGTGGTGCCGGCAGCCACCGCCGTGCTGCTCGGCGAGTTGTCCAGGATGAGCACCAGCGCGCTCGGTCCGTGCGAAGGCGCCTCGGCCAGCGGCGCCGACGGCCGCGCCGCGGCGAGCACCAGCGCCAGTACGAGGAGCGTGCGCACCAGGAGGAGGAGCCAGTGGCGCAGCTTGAGCCGGCGGTTGTGCTCCTGGGTCACCTGCACCAGGTAGCGCACGGCAGGGAACGCGACGGTGGGCGGGTCTCGACGCTGCAGCAGGTGGAGCAGCAGCGGCAAGCCCGCGAGCGGCAGCGCCAGCAGCGCCCACGGCGCCAGGAAGCCCATCAGGCCACCCCCGCAGGCCGGGCCAGCACCTTCCGGAGCGCCAGCCCGAAGGGCAGGTCCGTCGTCAGGTGATGGTAATGGATGCCGCTCGTCCGGCACGCCCGGCGCCACGCACCCACCACACCGGTGACCGTCTCCTTATATGCCGCGGCCCAGTCCTTGGGCCGGAGTACCACGCCCTGGCCGGTCTCGGGATCCTCGAATCGTGCCTCCGCGGGCCCGCCGAGCTCGAGTTCGGCGGGGTCCATGATGTGGAGCACCACGACCTGATGGCCGCGGTGGCGCAGGAACTTGAGCGCCCGGAGCGCCAGCTCGCGCTCGAGCAGCAGGTCGGAAATGAACACCACCATCCCCCGCCGCCGGAGCAGCCCCACCACCCGGCGCAGCGCCGGCTCGGCCGCCGTGCCGAGTCCCGGCTCGAGCCCGCCCAGCGTGGCCACCAGTTGCTGCCAGTGGGCGGTCCGCACGCGCGCGGGCAGCGTGGCCCGCACGTCGTCATCGAAGGCGATGAGGCCGGTGGCATCTCGCTGGCGCAGGAGGATCAGCGCGAGCGCGGCCGCGAGCCGCTGGACATAGGCCAGCTTGGAGAGTGTCTGGTCCGGTGCCCCGCTCCAGGCCATGGACCGGCTTACGTCCACCACCAGCATGGCGCGGAGGTTGGTCTCTTCCTCATACTGCTTGACGTAGAGCCGGTCCTTCCGGCCCATGAGCTTCCAGTCGATGTAGCGCAACTCATCGCCCGGCTGGTACATCCGGTGCTCGGCGAACTCTACGGAGAACCCGCGCCGGGGCGAGCGGTGGAGACCGGTGAGGAAGCCCTCGACGATCCCCTCCGTCAACACCTCGAGCCCCGCGAGGCGGGCAGCCTCGCGGGGGTCGAGCAGATCGAGCCGAGTTCGGGGAGCAGCAGGGGCCGTCATCGGGGCAGCAACGTATCGAGGCTCAAGTCGGGAAGTCAACGAAAATCCCCCAGCTCATCCGACAGATCGAAAAAGTGAGTTTCGGTGCAAAATCGATTTTGAGCTAAGCTTTTGTGGTAGAAGCACTTGAAAGAAAATCGCGGGTTGGCACGCCAGATGCACTACATCGATTTCGTCCAATCCGCCGTTTCAGGAGGCACCATGTCCACGTTGCTTACCCTCGGGCTCACGCTGCTCACGGCCACGACCGCCCCGGTTGTGGGAACCCCGGAGCACGGGCCACCCGCCCCGACGTCGATCATCGCCGCGTGGGTTCGCGGCGGTACGGCGGCGCAGGCTGCACCCCGCATCAATCTCTGGCTCAACCGGGACGACGTGTACCGCCGTGGCGACCGGGCGCGGGTCTACTTCCGTTCGGACGAGGATGCCTACGTGACCGTGGTCCGCATCGATACGGACGGCCGGGTGCGGGTCCTGTTTCCGATCGACCCCTGGGAGGACAACTACGCCCGCGGCGGCCGGACCTTCGAAGTCATCGGGCGCGCCCGGGACGAGGCCTTCCGCGTGGATGACTATCCCGGCCTGGGCTATGTCTTCGCGATCGCCTCGGACGAGCCGTTCAGCTACGACGACGTGGTCCGGGGTGATCACTGGGACTACCGCCAGATCTCCGAGGGCCGCGTCCGCGGCGACCCGTACGTGGCCGTGAGCGACCTGGCCGACCGCATCGCCCCGGAGGGCACCTACGACTATGACGTCGCGAGCTACAGCGTGGAACAGCATTACGACTATCCGCGCTTCGTCTGCTACGACTGCCACACCTACGCGGCCTGGCGCTACTGGGATCCGTATCACTCCAGCTGCTCGCGCTTCCGGATCGTGATCTATGATGACTGGTACTACTACCCCTACCGGCACTATCGCGGCGGTGTGGTGGTGGTCCGGCCCTATCGCCCCGGCCCGCGGTACGTGTTCAAGGACTACGATGGCCGGAACGACTACGTGACGCGGGTGGCCAACCGGAACCGTGGCGATGATGGCCGCACCGTGGACCGCGGCCGGACCAGCGCCGACTTCGGCGGCCGGGGCAGCGTGCCGGCGCCGGTCTCCCCCCGGCGCCGCGCGCCGGAAACCGGGGCCCAGCCCAGCCGGCGCACCTCGCCCGGCGCCGAGCCCAGCCGCGCCCCGGAGACGCGGAACAGCCCCAACCGGCGGACGGCCCCCGAGGCCGAGCCCAGCCGGGCGCCCGAGACCCGGCAGCCGTCGGACCAGCCGCGCGATCGCGCCGAGCCACCCCGCGACCAGGGTCCCTCGCGCGACAACCGGCCTGAGCAGGGATCGCCCCGCCGGCGCCCGTCCAACGACGGCACTCCGGGTGGACTGCGGGACAGCGAGACCTCGCCGCCGGCGCGCGGCCAGGCCGAGGCTCCTGCCCGCCGGGGCGGCGACACACCTTCGACGCAGCCCGAGCGCAGCCGGCCCCGGGAGCAGGGGGGAACGCGTGAGGCGCCGCGGAGCGAGCCCCGGCAGGCGCCGGAACGGCGTGGCGGGAACGACAGCCAGCCCCGGGTGAAGCAGTCCCCGCCCGAGCGCTCGGCCCCCCGTGCCGAACCGCAACGCAGCCAGCCGCCCCGGAGCACCGGGAGTCCGGAGCTTCGCCGGCGCCGGCCCAACAACTGAGGCAGGGGAAACCAGACCGGCGCCCGTCCGTACCTCCGTGCGGACGGGCGCTATCTTTCTGGCCGCTCAACCCACTCACCCCTCACCCTGGATTCCTGATGCATCGGACTTCCCCGGCCGTCCTCGCCCTGGCGGCCCTGGCGGCCCTGCCGCTGGCGGCGCAGACCCGTGACGACCGTGCGGCACGCAGCGCCGCCGCCACCATCACCCAGGCGGACGTGGCCCGCCGGATCAA
>JBGAOL010000224.1:0-6859 GCA_044221825.1 Gemmatimonadales bacterium | reverse complement strand
CCGAGGCGCACCGCCTCACGCCGCAGGCCATCGGTGAGCTTCGCGGGATCGCAGATCCCGCCCCGCGCCACCTCCACCGCCCCCCGGTAGAGCGGGCTGTGCACCTCGGCCCGCACCTCCTCGCCGGAGAGGTACCGAAAGCCGGTGATGCCGAGCTCCTGCGCGATGGTCAGGTTCCGGTGGCACTCCTCGACGTGCCCGTCGGTGAGCGCCACCATGAGGCGCCCCGTCGGCTCCCAGTCGCAGGCAATGCCCCGCGCCGTGAGGAATGCCAGCATCTCCACCACGTTCTCCTCGCCCACGCGGGCCAGGCGGCGGGCCTCGTCCATCCCGAAGTGCTGGATGGCCAGGGCGTGGCTGTGGTCCACCGTCTCGGAGAGCATGCCGGCGTTCCGCCCGCTCGCCCCGAAGGCGGCGATGCCCTGCTCCACCACCGCGACCTCCCGCTCCGGCGCCATCTCCTTGAGGAAGAGCGCGCACCAGAGCCCCGTGAAGCCCGCGCCCACCACCACGATGTCGGCGGTGGCGGGCGCGGCCAGCGGGGTCACCTCGCGGGGCGGGAGCCCCGCGAGCCAGAAGCAGTCGCGTTCGATCGGGTCCACGTCAGCGCATGATCATCAGGTGCGCCCACGGCTTCCCCGGGTACATCAGCCACGGGCCCACGCCCGGCCGCTCGGGGAAGCCCACCGACGCGGCCGTGGCGTACGGCACGTACACCACGTCCAGCCGCCGCGGGCTCCGCCCGATCCCGGTGGCGGCATCGATGCTGTCCTTCGGCGCCGAGAGGTTGATGAGCGCGCGCGGGCCGTCAGGGAACGGCAACGTCTTCGCCGTGATCTCGGCCAGGCGCACGCTGTCGATGGCGGGGCGCTTCATGCCCTGCGCCTCGAGCTCGCAGCCGCGCGCCATGAACGGCTCCAGGTCCTTGTGGTAACAGGCCACGTGCCACGCCTCCGCCGACGGGTCGTCCGCCAGGCAGACCATGGTGCCCGTCCCCTCGCGCAGCACCGCGAGGCGGCCGTAGTTGCGGTAGCCGATCACCGTGGCCGTGGCGCGGTCGGCCTCGGGGAGCGGCTGCACGGCGCCGGCGATCTGGATGTCAGGGCTCGGGACCTGCGCGGCGAGCGGCGCCGCCACGAGGAGGGCGGCAACCAATGGGAAGAGGCGCATGGGAGGCTCCGGTGGGGGAAGGGATCGCCCGAAAGATCCCCGCCGGAGCCGGTTTCTCAACCCCCCGTGCGCGGCGCCTCGAGTTCGAGGGTCTTGCGGCAGGCGGGGCAGGAGAGCTCGCGCGGCAGCTTAACTGGCGCGTGGGTCAGCCCCCAGCGTCCATCGCGCCCGCAGAAGGGGCAGGCGCCCTCCACCCGGTGGAAGAGCTCCCCCTGGCCGAAGCGGCGCACCCCGAGCACCAGCCCGCCCACCAGCGCCACCAGGGGGAAGACGAAGTGCACGATGGGAATCGGCAGCGTCAGGATGGCAAGGAGCAGCCCGAGGGCCGCCGCGCCGAACCCGCGGCGCAGCCGCTCACCCGCGCTCAGCTCGCGGATCTCGGCGCTGGCCACCGTGGCCGGCACGCCGAAGCCGGTGAGCGCCAGCGAGGTGGTGCGAAGCGTGGACATGCCGGATTCTGCCGACGCCACGGCCCGGGGGCAAGCGGCCTCAGGAGGTAGCCCGCTCCTGCTCGAGCAGTGCCTGCTTTCGGGGCAGCCCCCAGCGATACCCGCCGAGCGAGCCGTCACTCCGCACCACGCGGTGGCAGGGCACCAGCACCGCCGCGCGGTTGGCCGCCACCGCGCTGGCCACGGCCCGCGTGCTCGATGGCATGCCGAGGCGCTCGGCCAGCTCCTGGTAGCTCACCGTCTCGCCGGCCGGGATCTCGAGCAGCGCCTGCCACACACGCCACTGGAAGGCGGTGCCGACGAGGTCGAGCGGCAGCGGCGCGCCCCCGAAGCTCCCGGGGCGCTCGATGCGCCGCGACACTTCCTTCACCAGCCCGCCGAGCCACTCCTCCGCCCCGTCGTCCACGCGCTCACGCGCGGCGTTGGGGAACTTCTCCGCGAGCTCGGCCACGAGCAGGCCATCATCCTCGCCGAGCAGCACGGCGGCCACGCCGCGCTCGGTGACGCCCACCAGCAGCCGCCCGAGCGGTGAGCCCACGATGGTGTACCGGATCTCCATCCCCGCCCCGCCTTTCTTGTACGCGCCCGGCGTCATGCCGAGCAGCAGGTGTGCCCGTTCGTAGAGCCGGCTCGACGAGCCGAACCCCGTCTCGTAGGTGGCCCGGCTCACGCTCGGCTCCACCCGGAGTGCCTCACGCAACCGCTCCGCGCGCCGCGCCTCGGCGTACTCCCGCGGGGTGAGGCCGGCGAGCTTCTTGAAGGTGCGCTGGAGGTGCCAGGCGCTCATGCCGGTGGCCGCCGAGAGCTCGGCCAGCGAGACCGGGGCGCCGCCCGCGGCATCGAGCAGGTCCCTCGCCCTCGCCACCGCCTGCTCGGCTGCGCTCACCACGCTCCCCTGCTCGGGCTTGCAGCGCTTGCACGCCCGGAACCCCGCCGCCCGCGCCTCGGCCGGCGAGGGATAGAACCGCACCCGGTCCCGCCGCGCCCGCTTCGAGGGACAGGATGGGCGGCAGAAGATCCCGGTGCTCGTCACCGCGTAGACGAACTTCCCGTCCCACGCGGCATCGCGCCGGGTCACGGCCTCCCAGGCCGTTGCGTCAGGGAGAGGGGGGTGCGGGGCCATGGCAAGAGGATAAGGGCCGGGCGGGGCGGCGGCTATCCGGGGCTTGCGGCCAAACCGGGACCGGGAATCATTCGGGCATGGCCTCCATCCTCGTGCTCTTTGCGCATCCCGCGCTCGAGAAGTCCCGGGTCCACCGCCGCCTGCTCGACGCGGCCACGGGCCTCCCCGGCGTCTACGTCCACGACCTCTACGAGGCGTACCCGGACTTCGACATCGACGTGCGGCGGGAGCAGGAACTGCTGCTCACCCACCCCGTGATCCTCATGCAGTACCCGCTCTACTGGTACAGCACCCCCGCCATCCTCAAGCAGTGGCAGGACCTGGTCCTGGAACACGGCTGGGCCTACGGGCGCGCCGGCACCCGGCTCCGGGGCAAGCGGCTGCAGGTGGTCACCAGCGCCGGCGGCGGCGAGCAGGCGTATCAGCCCGGCGGCTTCAACGCGCACCCGGTCACCGACTTCCTCTTCCCCGTGGAACAGACCGCGCGGCTCTGCGGCATGGAGTGGCTCCCGCCCTACGTGGTGCTCGGCAGCCACCGCATGAACCTGCCGGAGATCGACGCCGCCGCGGCCGCGTACCGCCGCCACCTCGAGCAGCTGCGCGACACCCTCCCAGTCTCCGCGGAGGCCCCATGAGCGGCGGCTTCCTGGGCCAGGCCTTCGTCTACCTGGCCGCCGCGTGCGTGGCCGTGCCGCTCGCCAAGCGCGCGGGGCTCGGCTCGGTGCTCGGCTACCTGCTGGCCGGGGTGATCATCGGCCCCTTCGGGCTGCACCTCGTGGGACAGGAGGGCGCCGACGTCATGCACGTCGCCGAGTTCGGCGTGGTGATGATGCTGTTCCTGGTGGGGCTCGAACTCGAGCCCGCGCTCCTCTGGCGGCTCCGCGCCCCGATCCTCGGCCTCGGCGGGTTGCAGGTGGTGGGCAGCGCCGCGGTACTCGGCGGCATCGCCCTCGCGTTCGGCCTGTCCTTCCCGGCCGCGGTGGCCGTGGGCCTGACATTGTCCATGAGCTCCACCGCCATCGTGCTGCAGATGCTGGGCGAGAAGGGCCTCATGAAGACGGCCGCCGGCCAGAGCAGCTTTGCCGTGCTGCTCTTCCAGGACCTGGCCGTGATTCCCATGCTGGCGCTCTTCCCGCTGCTGGCGCCGGCCGGGGCCGTGGCGGAAGCGGCGCACGGCGGCTGGGCCGACGGCCTCCCCGCCTGGGGCAAGACGCTCGTGGTGCTCGGCGCCGTGGCCGGCGTGGTGGCGCTGGGCCGCTTCGCGGTGCGGCCCGCGCTCCGCGCCGTGGCGCGCACCGGGCTCCGCGAGCTGTTCACCGCGGCGGCGCTGCTCCTCGTCATCGGCATCGCGCTCCTGATGCAGTCGGTGGGGCTCTCGCCCGCGCTCGGGACGTTCCTCGCGGGCGTGGTGCTGGCGGACAGCGAGTACCGCCACGAGCTCGAGGGGGACATCGAGCCGTTCAAGGGACTGCTGCTCGGCCTGTTCTTCATTGCGGTGGGCGCGTCGA
Source organism: Gemmatimonadales bacterium (assembly GCA_044221825.1). Taxonomy (GTDB): domain Bacteria; phylum Gemmatimonadota; class Gemmatimonadetes; order Gemmatimonadales; family GWC2-71-9; genus JADJOM01. The sequence goes on along the minus strand of JBGAOL010000224.1, from coordinate 2,609 downwards.
TCGACTTCCGGCTGATCGCCGAGCGGCCGGGGACCATCGTGGGGCTGGTGGGGATCGTGCTGGTGGCCAAGCTGCTGGTGCTGACGGCGCTGGCGCGCGTCTTCAAGCTCTCCACTGACCAGGGGCTGCTCTTCGCCTTCGCGTTGCCGCAGGTGGGGGAGTTCGCCTTCGTGCTGCTGGCCTTCGCGGCGAGCCTCGGAGTGCTCGGCGTGGAGGTGACGGGCCCGCTCGTGGCCGTTACCGCGCTCAGCATGGCCGTCACCCCGCTCCTGATGGTGGCGTACGAGCGGCTGGTGGCGCCGAGGGTGACGGACGCTGCGGGTGAGGGGCGCGCCGCCGACGCCATCGACGAGGAGGCGGGCGTCATCATCTGCGGCTTCGGCCGCTTCGGCAACACGGTGGGCCGGCTCCTCCGCGCCAACGGCCATCCCGCCGTGGTGCTCGACAACGACGGCGACCGCGTGGAGCTGCTCCGCCGCATGGGCCTCAAGGTCTTCTACGGCGACGCCACGCGGCTCGACCTCCTCCACGCCGCCGGCGCCCACAAGGCGAAGCTCCTCATCCTGGCCCTCGACAGCCCGGCGAAGAACCTCGAGCTGGCCCGGCTGGCGCAGCGCCACTTCCCGCACCTCACCGTGCTGGCCCGCGCCGACGACCGGCCCGACGCCTACGAGTTCATGGACCTGGGCCTCACCCACATCTACCGCGACACGCTCGACACCTCGCTCCGCGTGGGCGTGGACGCGCTCCGCCTCCTCGGCATGCGCGCCTACGCCGCGCACCGCGCCGCGCAGGTGTTCCGGAAGTACGACGAGGCCGCCCTCGCCGACCTCGCCGCCACCCGCGCCGACCGCTCCGCCTACATCTCCCTGGCCCGCGACCGCATCGCCGCCCTGGAGACCCTGCTCCAGTCCGATCGCGGCGAGTTCAGCGACGGCCAGGACCGCGGCTGGGACCCGGAGGGCGTCCGCGAGGAGAGCCGGGCCGGCGGCCTCCGCCCATCCTGACTCCCGCTACAGCTTTCCCGCCCCCGGGCCGATAGGGTAGGGAAAGGGGGCGGGAGCGTCCCGCCCCCGGCTCAGCCCGAGGCGCCGTGACCGTCCCCGTCCCCCTCCCCACCCCCCTGCCCGCCGACCAGGGGGCCGCCGTGGAGCGCTACCTGGAGCGCATCATGGCGGGGGAGGGCTTCCCCGCCATCGCGCGCCAGGTGGGCACCATCCTGGCCTGGGTGCAGGACGACCGCACCTCCGTGAGCGAAGTGGCCGACGTGGTGCTCAAGGAGTACGGCCTCACCCTCAAGGTCCTCAAGACCGCCAACTCCCCCTACTACAACCGCTGGGGCACCTCGGCGCTCACCGCCACGCACGCCATTGCGCTGATCGGCGCCAAGACGATCCGCGACCTCGTCGTGGGCCTCATGCTGTTCGAGCACTACCAGCGGAAGTCGCCCGGGCTCCGGGAGCTGATGCTGCTCTCCATGCTCTCCGCCAACCACGCGCGGGAGCTGGCCACGCGGCTCCACTACCCGAGCCCCGAGGAAGCCTACCTCTGCGGCATGTTCCGGAACCTGGGCGAGGTGCTGATCGCCTGCCACTTCCAGCGGGAGTACGCGCAGATCCGCGCGCTGGCGGAGACGGAGCAGCTGCCCAGCGGCTTCGCCGCCATCAAGGTGCTCGGCTTCCCCTACGAGGCGCTGGGCCGTGCCCTCTGTCGCCGGCTGGGGATGACCAACATCGCCGCCGTCATGACCCCGGGCGCCGCCCAGGCCACCCCGCTCGGCGCCATCACGGCGATGGCGCACGAGCTCACCACCATGGCCTACCGCCACGGCGAGGGCACGCCCGACCCGGCGCTCGCCGGCCTGCTCGAGAAGTACCGCACCTGGGCCCCGGTCACCTCGGAGCAGTTCGCCGAGGTGGTGCAGGCGGGCCTCGCCGAGACGCGGGAGACGGCGTCCGCCATGGGCGTGACGCTCGACTCGCTGCACTACGAGTTGCAGGTGGCGGAGACCATGCGCGTGCTCGGCCATCCCCTGACGCCCACCGACGGCAACGCCGAACTCGGGCCGGGGCTGCATGGAGCGGACGGGCAGCCGCCCCTCGCCGACGACCCCGCGGGCGATGACGCACCGAGCGACCTCCGCCTGGAGCCGGGGTTCGACTTCGACGTGGCGCTGGAGCAGGGCCTCCGCGCGCTGGCCCGCGCGGGCCGCTACGAGCGGGTGCTCTTCTGCCTGCTCACGCCATCGCGCCACGAGGTGGTGGGGCGCTTCGGGTGGGGGGAGCGGGTGGACCAGCTGGTGGCGCAGTTCCGCTTCGCGGCCACCAGCCGCACCAGCTCCCTCGGCGTGGCGCTGCTCGACCGGCGCGACCTCTTCGTGAGCGGCACCATGCGCGGCGACGACCGCCTGCTCGCCTCGGCGCTCGGCGCCGGCGCCTTCGCGGTGATGCCGCTGGTGCTCGAGGAGGCGCTCATCGGCTGCCTCTACGCCGACCGCCGCAGCGACGGCGCCCTCGACGACCGCGCCCGCGCGCTGGTGCTCCACTGGCGCCGGCAGGTGGAACGCGCCCTCGAGCGCCGCCACCTGGCGCGCCGGAGCATCCCGCACT
>JBGAOL010000223.1:0-7199 GCA_044221825.1 Gemmatimonadales bacterium | reverse complement strand
GGAGGCGCTGGTGGCGGCCGGCGTGGTGGGCGCCATGGTGGCGACCTTCTTCACGTTCCTGCCGTCCTTCGTGTTCATCCTGGCGGGCGCCCCACTGGTGGAGGCCACCCGGGACGACCTCCGCCTGACCGCCCCGCTCGAGGCCATCAGCGCGGCGGTGGTGGGGGTGATCCTGCAGCTCGCGCTGGTGCTGGGCTGGCACATCTTCTGGCCGGGGGGGCTCGCGTCGGGGCCGGACTGGAGATCGCTGCTGGTGGGCGTGGCGGCGGCCGCGGCGCTGTTCCGGTTCCGGCTCGGGGCGGTGGCCGTGGTGAGCGGCGGGGCGGTGGCGGGATTGCTTCGCCTGCTGCTCGGGGGCGGGTAGGGGTTGCCTTGGTCCGACCCGGGCCTACAGTTCCGTTTGCGGGGCAACCGCCCCGCTCGCGACACCGGAGGGGAGGCATGGAGTTCTTCGTCGTGGATGCGGTGGTCATCGTGATCGCCATCGGGATGTACATCGCGCACGTGCGCTCCGACCCGAAGCGGCGGGGGCGGCAGGTGCGGGACAAGGAGTCGTCATGATCAGGCGGGAGCCGTGGTTCAGCCGGCGGTTCAGCTTCGACCTGCCGGTGAGTGCGGTGCCTGGGCTGCTGGAGCGGCTCCGGGGGACGCCGGCGCGGGTGGAGGCGCGGGTGGCCGGGGTGCCCGCGGCGGTGCTGACGCGGCGCTGGCAGGATCACTGGTCCATCCAGGAGAACGTGGGGCACCTGCTGGACCTGGAGCCGCTCTGGCTGGGGCGGATCGACGACTTTGCCGCCGGCCGCCTCACACTGCAGGAGGCGGACCTGCTCAACCGGAAGACGGACGAGGCCAACCACAATGCCCGCGACCTGGGCACCCTGGTGCGTGGCTTCCGCGACGCGCGCGCCGAGTTGATGCGCCAGCTGGAGCAGGCGGACGAGGCGGACTGGCTCCGCACCGCGCGCCACCCGCGCCTCCACGCGGAGATGCGGCTGCTCGACCACGCCTTCTTCGTGGCCGAGCACGATGATCACCACCTGGCCACGATCACCGAGCACCTGCGCCGCAACGACTGAATTCCTCCCCATCCGGCGGCTTCACCCGGCCTTCACGGTCCGTTGCCGCCGGGGGCGCTACCCTGAAGCCGAGGCCATGCGCCTCGCGCCCAGGGGGCTCCCATGACTACCAGCGTTCTCGTCGTGTATGCCACCACCGAAGGCCAGACGGCCAAGGTGGCGCGTTTCATCACGGATGAACTCCGCCTGGCCGGGGCGGAGGTGGACTGCCTCGAGGCCGGGACGGCCGATCCGCGGCCGGAGGAGTACGATGCGGTGATCGTGGCCGCGTCGGTGCACGCCAGCGCCTTCCAGCGGCCGGTGGAGCAGTGGGCGCGCCGGCACTCGGCGGCACTGCGCCAGCGGCCGACGCTGTTCCTGGCGGTCTGCCTGGCGGTCCTGCAGCAGGACCCGAAGGCCCACGCCGAGCTGCGGCAGATCGTGGCGCGGTTCGCGCAGAAGACGGGGTGGACGCCGGCGGAGGTGCAGTTCATCCCGGGGGCGCTCCGCTACAGCGCGTACGGCTGGCTCACGCGGATCATCATGAAGCGCATCGCGGCGCGCGCCGGCGGCGCCATCGACACGAGCCGGGATCACGAGTACACGGACTGGGCGGAGTTGCGGGTGATGACGCTCGGGTTCCTGGCGGCGTTGCGGGAGGGGGCGCCGCCGGCGCGCTGAAATTGCGGGTGTATCGCAATCGTCGGGGCGGGCGGGGGCCGGCCCGTCTCGAGCGTCGCCAACTGACCCTGCGGGAATAGACGCGCGGGACCGGCGGTCAGCCGATCCCGCGCGTTTGGTGTTTCGTGGCGCTGGGGGCGGGCCGGCCACGGCCGGCCCCTACGACGACGATCGTTCAGCGCCGGGGCAGGACCATCAGCTCGACCTTGGTCTTCTCCCACGACAGCGTCAGGTGCGCCATGCTGCCCATCTGCATGGCGGTGATGGTGAACTGTTCCACCGGGGCGGTGAGCGGGGCCGACTTGACCTTGCCGTGCGGGGCGACTTCCTGCGCCTTCACCGCGTCGGTGTAGGCCGACTCGTGGCCCCACTGGCTGGTGGACTTGTTGAGGATGATCTCCCACTCCTTCTCGCCCGGGATGGTGTAGAGGGAGTAGGAGCCGGGGCGAGGTCCACGCCGGCCACCTTGATGGGGCCGGTGGTGTGGATCATGGTCGGCTCGTTGGCGCCGGTGCGCCAGAGCTGGCCGTAGGGGACGAGCCCGCCGAAGACCTGGCGGCCCTTGGCCGAGGGGCGGCCGTAGCAGACCTTCACCTCGGCCTGACCCACCGTGAAGCTGACGGAGTCGAGCGGGCTGGCGCGCTTGTCGAGCGGCTGCCGGTCGGTCATCATGGTCTTGCAGGCGGGCGGGTCGAGGGTCACCGGCAGGGGAGCGGCCGGGGTGAGCGTCAGGCTGAGCAGGTGAGCAGCATGGAGTCCTCGTTCCAGTCGGGTGTGAGCGGTTGGTCAGCGCTCGGTGAGCCGCCGACGGGCGGCGAGCGCGGCGTCCAGCGCCGCGGCGGGATCCGCGGCGAGCACGTTGATGTGGCCCATCTTGCGGCCGGGCCGGGCGTCGGTCTTCCCGTACAGGTGCAGGTGCACCCGCGGGTCCTGCAGGGCGCGCTCCCAGCGGGGCACGCCGTCGTGCCAGAGGTCGCCGAGCAGGTTCACCATGGTGGCGGGGGCGAGCAGCGCGGTGTCGCCGAGGGGAAGCCCGGCGAGGGCGCGCACCTGCTGCTCGAACTGGTCGGTGGCGCAGGCGTCGAGGGTGTAGTGGCCGCTGTTGTGCGGCCGGGGTGCCATCTCGTTGACGAGGAGGGCGCCGCCCGTGGTCACGAAGAACTCCACGGCCATGGTCCCCACGTAGTCCATCGCGGCGGCGAGCTTCGCGGCCGCGGCGCGCGCGGCCTCGAGCGTGGCCTGCGGGGCGCGGGCCGGCACCACGGAGGTGTCGAGGATGCCGTCGACGTGCCGGTTCTCCGCCACGGGGAAGGTGACGAGGCACCCGTCGGCTCCACGGGCCAGCACCACCGACACCTCGAGCGCCAGGTCCACCCGCTGCTCCAGGATGCAGGCCCGCCGCCCGAAGCGCTCGAAGGCGGCCTCCACCTCGGCGGCGGAGTGGACCGTCGCCTGGCCCTTGCCGTCGTAGCCCAGGCGCGCCGTCTTGAGGATGGCGGGGGCGCCGATGGCGGCGAAGGCCGCGGCCGCGTCGCCCGGGGCCAGGACGGGGTGGAAGGCGGCGGTGCCGAGGCCCTGCTCGCGGGCAAAGGTCTTCTCGGTGATGCGGTCCTGCGTCAGGCTCACCGCGCGCGGGCCGGGGCGCACCGGGCAGAAGCGTTCCAGGAAGGCGAGCGCGTCGGCGGGGACGTTCTCGAACTCGGTGGTGACGGCCGCGGACGCCCGGCCGAGGCGCTCGAGGGCGCTCTCGTCGGTGTAGGGGGCCTGGATGTGGTCGAGGGCGATGCGGCCGGCGGGGCTGCCCGGGTCGGGGTCGAGGACGATGACCTCGTACCCCATGCGCTGCGCCGCCTGGGTGAACATCCGGCCGAGTTGGCCCCCGCCGAGCAGGCCGAGGGTCTGGCCCGGGAGGATCACGACGGCTCCGGGAGCGTGAGGCCGAGCACCTTGTCGGTCTGGGCGCGGCGGAAGGCGTCGAGCTGCTGCGCCAGGGCCGCGTCGGTGCGGGCCAGCATGGCCACCGCGAAGAGCCCGGCGTTCCGCGCCCCGGCCTCGCCGATGGCGAAGGTGGCCACGGGGATCCCGCCGGGCATCTGCACGATGGAGAGGAGGCTGTCGAGCCCGTTGAGGTGGCGCGAGGGGACCGGGACGCCGAGCACCGGGACGGAGGTCTTGGCGGCGAGCATGCCGGGGAGGTGCGCGGCCGCCGCCGGCGCCGGCAATGATGCACCGGAGGCCGCGGCCGGCGGCCTGCTCGGCATACTGGTAGAGCAGGTCGGGGGTGCGGTGCGCGGAGACGACGCGCGACTCGTGGGGGACGCCGAAGGCCTGGAGCTCCCTGGCGGCGTGCTGCATGACGCCCCAATCCGAGTCGCTGCCCATCACGATGCCGACCAGCGGCTGGCTCATGCCCCTCTCAGGGTGGGTGGGAACGGCGTCCGACGGGGCAAAGCTAATGGGGGGCGCGGTTGCCGGGAGGGCTGGGTTGCACGGGCGACGCTGGGGGCGTCGCTGGCGGCGTCGGCGGGCGGCTTCGGTGTGTCTCAACGCAGAGGCGCAGAGGGCGCAGAGGGGCGCAGAGGAACTGCACGTCGTTGGTGGGCTCACCGACGGGTGAGTCCATGGGGTGTTGGTGGGTGTCTGGTTGGGTTCGGCCCCAGACCCCACCAGTGCTGCCAGGCCACCTCAACTCACTGCACTCGGCGTCAGGAGGATTCGCCTTTTGCGAGCGAATGTCCTCTGCGCCGCTCTGCGCTCCTGCGTTAGTCACCCCAGCCCCCCCGACGCCGCCGGCGACGCCTCTATCGCGCCCCGGCCCCCGGAAGATGAAGTAGACGGCGCCGAGGATGCAGGCGCCGGCGTAGAGATAGTCGGTCTTGAAGGGCTGCTTCATGTAGAGGATGGCGAAGGGGATGAACACCGAGAGGGTGATCACCTCCTGCAGGATCTTGAGCTGGCCCAGCGAGAGCTCGGTGTAACCGATGCGGTTGGCGGGCACCTGCAGCAGGTACTCGAAGAGGGCGATGCCCCAGCTCGCGAGCGCCGCCACGTACCAGGCCTTGCCGCCCAGGTTCCGGAGGTGGGCGTACCAGGCGAACGTCATGAACACGTTCGAGAGGATGAGGAGCCCGGTGGTCTGCAGGAGGACGCGGGACATGGAGCCGTTGGGAGAGGAGGTCAGTCCGCGCCCACGGTGGGGCTGCGGCGTTCGAGGATGATGGTGTCGCGCCAGGCGCCGAGCCGCTGGCCGATCCGCTCGCGGCGGCCGACGACGCGGAAGCCCATGGCCTGGTGCAGCGTGAGGCTGGCGGTGTTCTCGGCGAGGACCGAGGCCTGCAGGGTCCAGATCCCGGCGGCTTCCGATGCGGCGATGAGCGCCGCGAAGAGGAGCCGGCCCACGCCCCGGCCCCGCGCCCGCTCGGCGACGTAGATGCTCACCTCCGCCACCCCCTGATACACGGCGCGCTTCGAGACGGGGGAGAGCGCGGCCCAGCCGGTGACGCCCTCGGAATCGTGCGTCAGGAGGCGCGGCGCGGGATGGTGCGCCGCGTCCCACGCCTCCCAGGTCGGCGCCTCCACCTCGAGGCTCGCATTGCCCGTGGCGAGGCCCTCGAGGTAGATGGCGCGGACCGCGGGCCAGTCGGCGGGCAGGAGGGGGCGGATCATCGGGGTGGGGCAGGCGAACGGCCGGGCCCCGGGAGGCCCGGCCGGACGGTGGTCAGCGGGCTCAGGCGGCGTCTTCCTGCGACTTGAACACCACGGCGGCCAGGGCCGCGCCCACGAAGGGGCCCACGAGGTAGTACCAGAGGCTCGCGAAGGAGCCGCCCTGCAGCAGCGCATTGACCAGCGTGGGGCCGATGCCCACGGCCGGGTTGAACGCCCCGCCCGAGATCGGTCCGCCGGCGAACGCCGCCGCGCCCACCGTCATGCCGATGGCCAGGCCGTAGTAGGAGTTGCCGCGCGTGGCGGGGTGGGTGGCCACGTTGAGCACCACGAGGGCCAGGGCGAAGGTGAACACCACCTCCACGAGCAGCGCCGCCACCGGCGTCACGGAGGCTCCCGGCACCGGGGCGAAGGTCTGCCCGGTCATGACGTAGACCATGACGGTGGCCACGATGGCACCGAGCACCTGCGACACCATGTACGGCGCCACCTCGCTCACCGGCAGCTTGCCGCGCATGGCGAGCGCCAGGGTCACGGCCGGGTTGTAGTGCGCGCCCGAGACGTGCCCGCCCATGTACACCATCACCATCAGGATGAGGCCGATCGGCAGCGCCGGCATCGGCGCCTGGCCGATGACCACGAGGCCGATGGTGAGGACGAGGAACAGGGTGCCGAGGAATTCGGTGACGTACTTGATCATCGGGATCCGGGGCGGGAGGGACACGGCGCGCCGGCTGGCCCGGACGCGCAGGAGCGGGCAGTAATTGGCAGCCCCGCCCCGGGCGGCGCAAGTGGGCTCAGCCGCGGTCCTTCCAGTTCCACCAGAGGCACAGGTCGGGCCGGGGCCGGGGCGTCTCGGCGAAGTAGACGGCGCAGCGGAAGACGTAGAGGACGCAGCGGTCCTGGTACGCTCCCCGGAGCGCGATGAGCCGCTGGTAGAGGCGCTCCGGGTCCTTCCCCCGGAGGTCCGCCACCCGGCGGATCCCGAGGTCCCGCAGGTCCTGCGCAAGGGACGGGCCGACGCCGGGGATGTCCTGCAGGTCGTCGGCGGCCTGCTGGCGCGGCTTCCGTGCGGCGGCTACCTTCGGCCCCACACGCTTCCCCTTTTTCACCAGACGAGGACGGGATGGCATCCGAGGGCTTCTCCTGGGGCGGGTTCCTGGCGCGCGTGGTTGCGGCCTTCGCGCTCGTGTACCTCACCTACAACCCGGAAGGGTTCTCGTTCTTCCACTGGGTGCTGCAGCCGGCGCCCGGGGAGACGGGCATCGGCGCGTACCTGCACGGCTTCACCCCGGTGAAGGCGCTGGCCGGGATCGCGCTGGTCACGGGGTGGGTGGTGTTCCTGCAGGCCACGCGGCGCTCGCTCGGCGTGGGCGGGGCGCTGCTGGTGGTGGCGCTGTTCGGCTGCACCATCTGGGCGATGATCTACTACGGCGCCATCTCGCCCACGTCCAGCAAGGCGGTGGCGCACCTGATCCTGATCGCGCTGGCGCTGGTGCTCGCCATCGGCGTGTCGTGGTCCCACCTGTCGCGCCGCCTGACGGGGCAGCAGGACACCGACACCGTCGGCTGAGGGCGCCACGCCACCCGACGCGCCGCCCCCCCTCCGGGAGGCGGCGCGTCGCGCGTTCAGGGGGTGGCCGGCGCCGGGTGCATCTTCGAGTGGTCCATCCCGGGCTCGTGCCGCATCCCTTCGTGACCGGCGGCGCGGTGGTCGCTCCGCTGGAAGGCGAGGAACTCGTGCACGGCCGCCAGGGCCGTGGAGTCGGAGGTCCGGATGCGGAGCTCGCCGCCGCCCGG
>JBGAOL010000222.1:0-6958 GCA_044221825.1 Gemmatimonadales bacterium | reverse complement strand
GGCCGGCGCTCGCAGGTGTTCATCACGGCGCCCCGGCCGGACGAGTTGCCGGAGGGCTTGGCCCTCCCCCGCTGGCAGGTGGAGGCGGGGCGTGTGGTGGCGCAGGACTGAGGGGGCGGACATGTCGGATACACCGAAGCCGGTGCCGCTCGCGGAGGCCCTGCAGGCGTGGCTCAAGCGGAGCGGCATCGCCAAGCGTCTGGGGCAGGCGGGCGTGCTGGACGAGTGGGCGGAGCTGGTGGGCCCGCAGATCGCCAAGGTCACGGTGCCCGAGTCGGTGAGCGCGGAGGGCGTCCTCCGCGTGCGGGTGCAGACGGCGGCCTGGGCCTCGGAGCTCTCGCTCATGACGCCGCAGATCCTGGGCCGGCTCAACAAGGGCCGGACGGGGCGGATCAAGGGGATCCGCTGGGTCGCGGGGGGCAGTGCCCCGCCGGCCGAGGACCGGTAGGCCGCGGCCCCTGGCCGCAGCGCCGCCGCATGGCGAGGAACGACGCGAGGGCCCGTGGGCCGCTCGCCGCAGCAGATAGAGGTTGGCAGTGGCAAGGCAGCAGACACCCCGCCCGGCCGCGAAGGCCGGGGGGAAGGCGTCCGGGACCCGCGGGGCCCCGGCACCCACCCGTACCAAGGCACGGTCCATGGCGAAGGAAGCAGCCGAGAACGGCGAGCGGCAGTACGACGCGGGCAGTATCCAGGTCCTCAAGGGCCTCGAGGCGGTCCGCAAGCGGCCGGGCATGTACATCGGCTCCACGGGCGAGAACGGCCTCCACCACCTGGTGTACGAGGTGGTGGACAATTCCATCGACGAGGCGCTCGCCGGGCACTGCGACGCGATCCACGTCACCATCCACAAGGACAACTCGATCTCGGTGGAGGACAACGGGCGCGGCATCCCGGTGGACATGCACCCCACCGAGAAGCTGCCGGCGGTCGAGGTGGCGCTCACGGTGCTGCACGCGGGCGGCAAGTTCGACAAGTCCAACTACAAGGTGTCGGGCGGCCTGCACGGCGTGGGCGTGTCGGTGGTGAACGCGCTCTCGGAGCGCACCGAGGTGATCGTCAAGCGCGACGGCTTCAAGTGGCGCATGGCCTTCGTGCGGGGCCAGACGGTCAAGAAGCTGGAGAAGCTCGACAAGGCGAAGGACACCGGCACCCTGGTCCGGTTCAAGCCGGACCCCGAGATCTTCACCGTCCTCGAGTACAGCTGGAACACGCTGGCCGACCGGATGCGGCAGCTGGCGTTCCTGAACAAGGGCGTGGCGATCTCCCTCAAGGACGACCGCGGCGCGGAGCCCCGGGAGGAGAACTTCTTCGCCAAGGGCGGGCTGATCCAGTTCGTGGAGTGGCTCAACCGGAACAAGAAGCCGCTCCACCCCAAGCCGATCGCCTTCACCATGACGAAGGACGACGTCGAGGTGGACGTGGCCATCCAGTACGAGGACGGCTACAACGAGAACATCTTCACCTTCGTCAACAACATCAACACGCACGAGGGCGGCACCCACCTCACGGGCTTCCGGGCGGCGCTCACGCGGGCCATCAACGAGTTCGCCAAGCAGCAGGGCGCGCTCAAGAAGGAGGACTTCTCGCTCACCGGCGAGGACATCCGCGAGGGCCTCACCGCCATCATCCACTGCAAGGTGCGGGAGCCGCAGTTCGAGGGCCAGACCAAGACCAAGCTCGGCAACGGCGAGGTCGAGGGCATCGTGAAGCAGGTGGTGTACGAGCAGCTGCGCACCTTCCTCGACGAGAAGCCGGCGGTGGGCCGCGCGGTCATCGAGAAGGCCGTGAGCGCCGCGCGCGCCCGCGAGGCCGCCCGCAAGGCGCGCGACCTGGTGCGCAAGAAGTCGGGCCTCGAGGGCGCGGTGCTGCCGGGCAAGCTGGCCGACTGCTCGCTCGACGACCCCGCGCTCTGCGAGCTCTACCTGGTGGAGGGCGACTCGGCCGGCGGCAGCGCCAAGCAGGGCCGCGACCGGCAGTTCCAGGCCATCCTGCCGCTCCGCGGCAAGATCCTCAACGTGGAGAAGGCGCGCATCGACAAGATCCTCAGCAACGAGGAGATCCGCGCCATCATCACGGCCATCGGCGCCGGCGTGCGGGAGGACTTCACGCTGGACAACGTGCGCTACAACAAGATCATCATCATGACGGACGCCGACGTGGACGGCGCCCACATCCGCACCCTGCTGCTCACCTTCTTCTTCCGGCAGATGCTGGAGCTGATCGAGGCGGGCTACGTCTACATCGCGCAGCCGCCGCTCTACCGCGTGGCGTACAAGAAGGAGGAGTTCTACGCCTACGACGAGAAGGAGCGGGAGGAGTACGTGAAGCGGCTGGTGGGCAACGATGGCAAGGGCAACGTCAACATCCAGCGCTACAAGGGTCTCGGCGAGATGAACCCCGACCAGCTCTGGAAGACCACCATGGACCCGGCGCGCCGCACCATCCTGCGCGTCACCATGAACGACGCGGTGGAGGCCAGCAAGCTCTTCGACGAGCTGATGGGCGACGAGGTGGAGCCGCGCCGGCAGTTCATCGAGCGGAACGCCAAGTACGTGAGCCACCTCGACGTCTGAGCGGTGGCCGGGCGGGTGCCCGCGGGCCGCTTCCCTCCCGGGAGGCGGCCCGCGGTGCATTCGGGGCCCGCGTCAGGCCCGCACGGCGATCACCTCGAGGTACTCGGCCGCCGCCCGCGTGGCGCGGCCCTCGGCCGTGTTGGCGCGGGCCCAGAGACCGGCGAGCTCGGCCGAAAACTCGGCCCGGGCATCCGGGTCGATCGCCGCGAAGGTGCGCACGGTGGGGCCGTAGCACTCGCGGAAGAGCTCGGCCACGCCGGCTGGGGTGTGGGGGTAGTCGAACTGCAGCATCCGCCGGGTCTGGCCCAGCGCCGAGACGCCGGGGCCGAAGCGCTCGCGCACGACGGGCTCGTCGCCCCAGAGCAGGGTGCTCGGGACGCCGGGGGGCGCCGGCACGCGGGCCACGTGCAGGCGGAGCATCTCGCCCACCAGCCCCTCGCGCGTCCAGGTGGCCAGGGCGATCCGCCCACCCGGCCGGGTGACGCGGAGCAGTTCCGCCATGGCCCGCTCGGGCCGCGCGGCGAACATCACCCCGAACATGGAGACGACGGTGTCGAACTGCCCGTCGGCATAGGGCAGCGCCTCGGCGTTGCCCTCGTCGAGCGCCACGCGTGTGCCCTCGGCGTCGGCCCGCTGGCGCAGCGTGGCCAGCAGGTTCGGGGCGATGTCGAGGCCGGTCACGACGGCGCCGGCGCGGGCGGCAGGCAGCGTGAGGTTGCCGGTGCCGCAGGCCACGTCGAGCACCCGCTCCCCCCGGCGGAGGGCCAGGCGGGCGATGAACGCCTCCGCCTCGACCTCGAAGCCGCGGGCAATCTGGTGGAAGTCACCCGCGGTCCAGGTGAGGCGGGCGCGGGTGGTGAGCGGATCATCGCTGCTCACCGCCGGCGGACGGGTGGCGGATTCGCGCCGGGGGGTGCTGGGCTGTGCAGTCATGGGGCCGGACTCCGGGGGCAGAGGGGGACGAGGGCGCCTGGTCGTGGTGGTCCTGCCCTGGAAAGCGCAGGAGCGCCCGCCCGTGCGACTTCTTGCCCCGGCCGCGCCCGTTCCCTACACTGCGTCCGTCCCCACCCCCTGCCCCCGCCTCGTGGAGCCGCCGTGGATCCGCTCTCCGACGTGCTGCGCGCGGTGCGCCTGAACGGCGCCTTCTTCTACGCGGTCGAGGCCACGGCACCGTGGAGCGTCGAGTCGCTGGCCGCGCGCACGCTCGAGCCGCGCATCCTGCCTGGTTCGGAGCACCTGATTGCCTATCACATCCTCACCGAGGGCACCTGCTGGGCCGGCCTGAGCGACGGGCCGCCGGTGGAGCTCCGGGCCGGGGACGTGATCGTCTTCCCGCAGGGCGACACCCACGTCCTGTCGCATGCGGCCGGGCAGCGGCTCCCCGGCGACACCCATGCGGCGAGCCCGGACTGCTTCCCGGAGGTGGTGTGCGTCGGCCCGGCGGGGCCGCCGACGGCCCGCTTCGTGTGCGGCTTCCTGGGCTGCGACCGGCGCCCCTTCAACCCGGTGCTCGGGACGCTGCCGCGCATGCTGCACCAGCCCGGGCCGGCGGGGGGCTGGCTGGCCCTGTTCGCGCGGCAGGTGGTGGAGGAAACCCGGGCGCGGCGGGCCGGGGCCAGCGAGGTGCTGACGCGGCTGGCCGAACTGATGTTCATCGAGGTGGTGCGCGACCACCTGGCCCGCCTGCCCGAGGGCCAGACGGGGTGGCTGGCGGGCCTGCGCGACCCGGTGGTGGGCGCCGCGCTGGGTCGGCTGCACGCGGAGCCGGCCCGCGCGTGGACGCTCGATGCGCTGGCGCACGAGGTGGCCGCCTCCCGCTCGCGGCTGGCGGAGCGGTTCACGGCACTGGTGGGCCAGCCGCCGATGCAGTACCTGGCGCAGTGGCGGATGCAGCTGGCGGCGGCGCGCCTGGCGGAGGGCAGCGCGAAGGTGGCGACGATCGCCGCGGAGGTGGGCTACGACTCGGAGGCGGCGTTCAGCCGCGCCTTCAAGAAGCTGGTGGGGGTGCCGCCGGGCGCGTGGCGGCGCCGCGCCTGATCAGGCGGGCGGCCCGCCCGCGGCGCCCTGGTTGAGGAGCATCCAGTACATCCCCAGCTGGTCGACCACCTCGTTGAACTTCTCGAAGTCGACGGGCTTCACGATGTAGCTGTTGGCGCCCAGGGTGTAGCTCTGCACGATGTCGCGCTCCTCCTTGCTGCTGGTGAGGATGACCACCGGGAGCACCCGCAGCGCCTCGTCCTCGCGGATCCAGCGCAGCAGCTCGAAGCCGTCCACCCGCGGCAGCTTGAGGTCCAGCAGGATGAGGGCCGGGCGCGGCTGCGTCTGGCTGAGCAGCCGCTCCATGGCCTCGACGCCATCGCGGGCCACGACGACGTCGTTGGCGACACGGCTGCGCCGGAAGGCGCGCAAGGTGAGGTCGACATCGTCCGGATTGTCTTCGACCAGGAGGATCGGGGCCACGGCCATCAGGAACTCTCCTCGGTACCGAGCGTGAAGAAGAACGAGGCGCCTTCGCCAGGGGCCGCCTCGGCCCAGATCTGGCCGCCGTGGCGCCGGATGATGCGCTGCACCGTGGCGAGCCCGATGCCCGAGCCCTCGAACTCGCTCCGGTGATGGAGCCGCTGGAACGGCCCGAAGAGCTTGCCGGCGTACCGCGGGTCGAAGCCCACGCCGTTGTCCTCTACCACGAAGGCCGGCCCGCCGGCGGTGGCCACCCGGCCCAGCCGGATGGCGGCGCCGCTGGTCCGGCTGGTGAACTTCCAGGCATTGCCGAGCAGGTTGGCCAGCACGGTCCGCAGCAGGACCGGGTCTCCCATGACGCGGAGGCCCGGCTCGATGGTGACGACCGCCTGCCGCGCCGGCTCACCGGCGCGCAATTCGGCCACGACCTCGGCCGCGAGGGCCGAGAGGTCGACGGAGGATAGGTGGATCTCGCCCCGGGTCAAGCGGGAGAGCTGCAGCAGGTCGTCGATCAGCAGGCCCATCCGCTGTGAGGCGCCGCGGACGCGGGTGAGGTAGCCGCGGCCGGTCTCGTCGAGGCGCGCGGCGTAGTCCTCGAGCAGCGCCTGACAGAAGCCGTCGATGGCGCGGAGCGGGGTGCGCAGGTCGTGCGACACGGAGTAGCTGAAGCTCTCGAGCTCCTGGTTGGCGAGCTCGAGGTCGGCGGTGCGGCGGCGGACCCGCTCCTCCAGCTCGGCGTTCAGGCGGCGCACCTCGGCCTCGGCCCGCTTCTGCGGCGTCAGGTTGACGGCCATGCCCGCGAGATAGCGCTCCCCCGCCCCGAGGGTCACCGGGAACTTGAAGTTGAGCCAGCTCTCCCGCTCCCCCGCCCGCTCGAAGCTCTCCTCCACCACGGCCGCCTGCCCGGTCTCGAGGACCTGCCCCTCGTTGCGCCGGTACTCCTCCGCCTGGGCCCGAGGCCACAGCTCGAAGTCGGACCGGCCCTGCCAGTCGGGGGGCGCGCCGTCCCACATGGCGTCGATGAACGCCTGGTTGACGTACTGCAGCCGCCCCTCGGCGTCCTTGAGGTAGCAGACCGTGGGACTCTGCTGCACGAACACGGCGAACATGGCGCGGCCCCGCTCCAGCTCGAGCGCGGCCCGCTTGACCTGGTCGATGTCCTGCATCGAGCCTGCCAGGCGGATGGGCCGGCCCGGGGCGCGCTGCGCCTCGCCCTGAATGCGGAACCAGCGCCACCCCCCATCCTTGTGCCGCAGGCGCACCTCGGACTCGAGCGGCTCCCCGAGCGCGAGGTGGCGCTGGAAGCCCGCCTCTGCGGCCGGCAGGTCCTCGGGATGGACCAGCGCCTCACGATAGAACGACGCCGTGACCTCGAGCTCATCCGGCGCGTACCCGAGCAACTGGTAGCACCGGGGCGACCAGAACACCTCCTCCCGCGTGATGTCGGGCCAGTCCCAGACGCCGTCCACCGTGCTCCGGATGGCGAGCCGGTACCGCTCCTCGCTCTCGCGCAGCGCCTGTTCCATCACCAGCCGCTCGGTGATGTCCTGCGAGGTGCCGACCAGGCGGGTGACGCACCCGCTCGCGTCCCGCTGCAACTCGGCGAAGACGTGGAGCACGCGCACCTCCCCGTCGGGCCGGAGGATGCGCGAGTCCCATTCCACCCGATCGGTCCCCGGCCCCGTGGCCGGGGCCTCGAGCAGGGTGCGCAGGCGCGCCTGCACCTCCGCCTGGTCATGGGGATGGCTGACCCGCGTCCACTCGGCGAGCGTGGCGCGACTGCGCGTCTCCGGCAGGCCGATGAGGCGGAGCAGCTCGGCGCTCAGCTGCACCTCGTCGCTCCCCGGCTCCCAGACCCAGCTGCCGAGGCGGCCGACCCGCTGGGCCTCGAGCAGGTCGGCGGCCAGGCGGCGCTGGCGCTCTTC
>JBGAOL010000221.1:0-6971 GCA_044221825.1 Gemmatimonadales bacterium | reverse complement strand
GATCATCCTCGGCGGCGGCCCCGCGGGCTATGTCTGCGGCATCCGCGCCGCGCAGCTCGGCCTCGCCACCGCGGTGGTGGAAAAGGACAAGCTCGGCGGCGTCTGCGTCAACATCGGCTGCATCCCGACCAAGGCCCTGCTCCACAGCGCGCGCGTGGCGGGCATGATCGCGCACGAGGCCAAGGACCTGGGCATCGAGGTCGGCACGGTGAAGACCGACTACGGCGTGGCCATGAAGCGCTCGCGCAAGGTGTCGGAACAGAACTCGAAGGGCGTCGAGTTCCTGATGAAGAAGCACAAGGTGACGGTCATCAAGGGCGCCGGCACCCTGATGGCGGGCAAGAAGGTCAAGGTGGGCGCCGACGTCCACGAGGCCAAGAAGGCCGTGATCATCGCCACGGGCTCGCGGGTGAAGGGGATCCCGGCGCTGGGCCTCGAGATCAACAAGACGACGGTGATCAGCTCGGACGAGGCGCTGTTCCTGGAGAAGGCGCCAGCCAGCATCGCCGTGATCGGCGCCGGGGCCGTGGGCTGCGAGTTTGCCGACATCTTCAACAGCTTCGGCAGCAAGGTGACGCTCATCGAGGCGCTGCCGCGCATCCTCCCCATCGAGGACGCGGAGTGCTCCGACACGCTGGCCAAGAGCTACAAGAAGCGCGGCATCGACGTGGTGGCCGGCGCCAAGGTGGTCAAGGCGGAGGTGAAGGCCGACGGCGTGACGCTCACCCTCGAGGCGGGCGGCAAGCAGCAGACGGTCACCGCCGAGAAGGTGCTGATGGCGGCGGGCCGGGCGGTGAACACCGAGAACATGGGCTTCAAGGAAGCCGGCGTGGAGCTGACCGACCGGGGCTTCGTGAAGGTGAACCTGGCCAGCCTCGAGACCACCGCCAAGGGCGTCTACTGCATCGGCGACGTGGCCGGGCCGCCGATGCTGGCGCACAAGGGAAGCCGCGAGGGCGTGTTCGTGGCCGAGCTCATCGCCGGACACAAGCCGCACGCCATCCGCTACGACAACATCCCGTCGGTGACCTACTGCCACCCCGAGGTGGCGAGCGTGGGGCTCTCCGAGGACGCGTGCAAGGAGAAGAAGCTGGACTACCAGGTGGGCCGCTTCCCCTTCAGCGCCAATGGCCGCGCCCGCGCGTCCAACGAGACCGAGGGCTTCGTCAAGATCATCCGCGACAAGAAGTACGGCGAGATCCTCGGCGCCCACATCGTGGGCGGCCACGCCTCGGAGATGATCCACGAGCTGGCCGTGGCGCGGGAGAACGAGTACACCGTCGAGGAGATCGACCTGGCCGTGCACGCGCACCCCACGCTGTCGGAGGCCGTCGCGGAGGCGGCGCTCGACTCGATGGGACGGGTGATGCACATCTGAGGCGGGGCGCGGCCCAAGGGCCGCGCGTTCGAGGTGGAGGGGTGATTGGGGACTGAGATGCGGGCGGCGTCGGCTACGGGGGAGGAGGCCCAGCCCGACCACGTGGGGATCGCCCTCCGGGGGATCCTGGCGGGGGCGGTGGCGGGGCTGGGGCTGGTGTCGCTGGTGATGTGGCTGGTGCGGACGATGCAGGTCACGGGGGCGGCGCCGATCGCGCCCAAGCCGTCGGACAGCATTGCCACGGTGATCCTGGCGGGGTGGATGGGGAGCGCCATCGCCGGCGGGTTCGTGTCGTGGACGCTCCTCAAGCCCATCCGCTCGGCCTACCGCCGCGGCGGGCTGGCGATGGTGGGCGGGTTTGCCGGGCTGCTCTTCACGTTCGTCACCGCGCCGGTGGATGGGGTGCTCGGGCGGTGGGGGCTGCTCGGCCTCTCCGGCGTGGCCGCGCTCTGGTTCGTGCTGCTGGCGCGGAAGATTGCGCGGCGGGCGCGGGAGCTCGAGGCGGAAGCGCGGCTCGTGACCGCCCCGGCGACGCCGCCGCTCGCGGACGCGCCTCCGGCCCCGTGAGCGCTTCCCTCGGGGTCCTGACGCTGGGCCAGGTGGGCTATCGTGAGGCGCACGCGCTGCAGCGACAGCTCGCCGAGCGACGGATCAGCGGCGCCCTGCCCCACGACCTCCTGCTGCTCCTCGAACACGAGCGCACCATCACGCTGGGCCGCGGCACCAGGGCGGCGAGCCTGCCGCTCCCGGCGGAGGAGATCGCCCGGCGCGGCCTCACGGTGGTGGAGGTGGAGCGCGGCGGGGACGTGACCTGGCACGGCCCCGGCCAGCTCGTCGGCTATCCCATCCTGGACCTCAACCGGCACAAGCCCGACCTGCACTGGTACCTCCGCCAGGTGGAGGAGGCGCTCATCGTGGCGCTCGGCCAGCTCGGGATCCCAGCCGAGCGGAACCCGGGCTACACGGGAGTGTGGACCGGTGGGCGGAAGATCGCGAGCATCGGCATCCACGTGCGGCAGTGGGTCACGACGCACGGCTTTGCGCTCAACGTGCGGAACCGGCTGGAGGACTTCGGGCTGATCGTGCCCTGCGGCATCAGCGGGGTACAGATGACGAGCGTGGCCCTCGAGGCCGATCGGCTTGGCCTTGGCGGCACCCTGGGCGAGGGCCTGGCCCTCTGGAGCACCACCCTCGAGGCGGTAACCGCCGCCTTCGCCGCGACGTTCGGCCTGGTGCCCGAGGCGACGGACCTCCGGGCCGTGCTCCCCGAGGGAACCGAGGCCGCCGCGGGGGCGTAGTAGCTGCATGGCCGAGCCCCTCGATGTCCGCCCCACCGATCGCCCGCGGCTCCCGCCGGGCCAGATCCTGACACAGAAATGGCCGGTGCTGCACTACGGCACCGTCCCCCACGTGGACCCCGCCGCCTGGAGGCTCGAGGTGACGGGGCTCGTGGAGGCGCCCTTCACCCTTGGCTGGGAAGAGCTGCAGGCGCTGCCGCAGGCGGAGACGCTGTGCGACATCCACTGCGTCACCCGCTGGAGCCGGTACGACAACGTCTTTGCAGGAGTCCCGGTCCGCATCCTGGTGGAACGCGCCCGGCCCCGCCCCGAGGTGACCCACGTGCTGGTGTACGCGGAGCACGGCTTCACCACCAACCTGCCACTGGACGATTTCCTGGCGCCGGGCAACCTGCTGGCGCTGCGCCACAATGGGCGTGAACTCGATCCCGAGCACGGCGGCCCGGTCCGGCTGGTGGTGCCGCATCTCTATTTCTGGAAGAGCGCCAAGTGGGTGCGCGGCTTCGAGTTCATGGAGGGAGATTACCCCGGCTTCTGGGAACAGAACGGCTACCACATGCGAGGCGAGCCGTGGGCCGAGGAGCGCTACGGGCGCCCCGACCCGGCCCGGATGCGGCGGGGTCCGCGGCGCTAGCGGGTCAGTTCCATTGCCCGCGGCCCGGGGGGTTGTCAAGACCCTATCCCCCGGGCCGCGGGTTCCGTTTCGGGGGTATACGCCGGGGAGTACTCCGTCTTGTCTTTCCCCCGCCGCCGGGCCATTCTAGTTGTCCTATGAACGGACCGACGGAACGGCGCTCCCCGGAAGCGCAGGCGGAGCAGCTGGTGCGCGACATCCTCAAGGCGGCGCAGGGCTGGGCGCGCGAGGTCTCGCCGGCACTGCAGCCGGCAGTGCGGGCGGTCTGCATCCGGCTCGGCGAGATGGTGGCCGACCAGCGCAACTACTTTGCCCCCGTCTCCGGCCAGCAGGCGGCCGAGCGGACGCAGGTGATGGCCATGGTGGCCAAGGAACTGGCCTCGCGGGCGGTCACGGAGGGCCTGGAGAAGCAGCTGGCCGCGCTGACCGAGCTCGAGCTCAAGTCCACCAGCTCCTGGGCCCTGGTGCCCTCGGCCCAGGGCGAGTGGGTGAACACCGCGGTCCAGTTCCTGGAGCAGCAGGGCAAGGCGCTCCCCAAGGACCAGCAGCCCGATCCCTACTGGGCCGATGACGTGGTGGCCGGCGTGATCGCCTCGGTGCGGGCAGTGCTGGGGGTGGACGAGCTCACGGCGCGCACCGAGTCGCAGTACCCGGGTGGCCGGAAGGGCGGCGAGGCTCCCCCGGACGACACCGAGTAGCAGGCCCAGAAACGACCGACGCCCCGCCGGCACCTCGCCAGCGGGGCGTCATGACGTTGGGGACCCGGACTCAGGCCGGCTTGGTGGCCGCGAAGAGCTCCATGAACCGGCCGAAGACCACGATGCCGTCCCAGAGCTGCTGGAGGTCCAGCTTCTCGTTGGGGGAGTGGAGCCCGTCGTCGGGGAGGCCGATGCCGGTGAGCAGCACCGGGGCGCCCATGGTGCCGAGGCGCGGGATGATGGGAATGGAGCCGCCGGCCCGCACGCGCACGGCCGGCTTCCCCACCACTTCCTTGAACGCCGCATCGAGCGGGCCGAAGGCGGGGTGGTTGACGTCCACCTGCACCGGGTCGCCGCCGTGGAGGATCTTCACCTCGGTGGTGGCGTACTTGGGGGTGCGCTCCTTCACGGCACGCGCCAGCCACGCCGCCACCTGCTTGAACGGCAGGCCGGGGACCAGGCGCAAGGAGACCTTGGCGGTGGCGGCGGCCGGGATCACCGTCTTGGCGCCCTCGCCGACGAAGCCGCCCTTGATGCCGTGGATCTCGAACGTCGGCAGGGCCCAGGTGCGCTCGAAGGTGGAGTACTTCTTGAGGCCGGTGAGCGCCTTGGCGGTCACCTCGTCCCGCAGGTACTCCTTCTTCTTGAACGGCAGGCGGTTCCAGTCGCGCAGCTCGGCCTTGCTCGGCTTGATGACCGACTTGTAGAGCTTGGGGATGGCGATCTTGCCGCTGGCGTCCTTGAGGTCGGCCAGGAGGCGCACCAGCTCCTCGATGGCGTTGGGCGCCACGCCGCCGTAGGTGCCGGAGTGCAGGTCGCGCTGCAGCGTCCGCATGGAGATCTCGGCGTAGCACATGCCGCGGAGCGCGGTGTACACCGCCGGGAGGCCGGGCGCGTAGTAATTCATGTCGCAGACCAGGGCGGCGTCCGCCCTGGTGCGCTCGGGCTCCTTCTCCAGCAGCTCGTCGATGGCGTGGCCGCCGCACTCTTCCTCGCCCTCGAAGATGAAGTGCACGTTGAGGGGCGGGCGCCGGTCGGCGTCGAGGATGGCCTCGTAGGCGCGGAGCAGGCAGAACACCTGCCCCTTGTCGTCGGCGGTGCCGCGGGCGTAGAGCTTGCCGTCGCGGACGGTGGCCTCGAAGGGGGGCGAGTTCCACTCGTCGAGCGGGTCCACCGGCTGCACGTCGTAGTGGCCGTAGATGAGCAGCGTGGGCGCGCCCTCCACCTTGGGGCTCTCGGCCCAGACCACCGGATGACCATTGCCCTCGAGCAGCTCCACCTTGGCGCAGCCGAGGCGCTCGAGGTCGGTGATGAGCCACTGGGCGGCGCGGCGGCAATCGGCGGCGTGGCTGGGAAGGGCGCTGATGCTCGGGATGGCGAGGAACTCGGTGAGCTCGCGCAGGAGGCGCGCACGCTCGCGGGCGACGAATTGGGTATCCATGCCGCAAAAGATGTGGGGGAAATCCGCGTGGGGCTAGAGGGACGGCGCTGAATCCCGGACGCCATCGCTCCCCTAGCGGAACCCGTGGTGGGCGGTACATTCGCGCCCATGTACTCCACCGACCAGTTCCGCGTCTTCACGGGCGAGGCCCCGGACCGCATCCTGTCGCGGCCCCGGCGGCTCACGCAGGAGGGGCGGCTCCGGGAGGCGGAGGCGGCGTACCGGGAGTTGCTCCTCACCAACCCCGACATGCCGCAGGCGTGGATGGAGCTGTTCGCGCTGCTCCGGGAATCCGGCCGCCACGATGACGCGCTCACGCTGGCCGAGCGCTCCGCGGCCGAGCTGCCCGGGGAGGCGCTGCCGAGCATCCTCAAGGGCGCGGCGCTGGTGGAGCTGGGCCGCTTCCGCGAGGGGCTCTCCGCGCTCGACGATGCCTCCCAGGTGGCGCCCGACTCGGGGCTGGTGTGGCACGAGGCGGGCTATGCCGCCTACCGGCTCGGCGAACTCTCGCGTGCGCTGATGGCCCTGGACCGGGCCTTCGCCCTGGAGCCGCACGGGGCCACGCTGCTGCTGCGGGGCCGGGTGCTCCGGCAGGCGGGCCGCTACCTCGCGGCGGAGGTGGCCTTCGAGGGCGCGGCGCAGGCGGCGGAGTTCGCGGCGCAGCGCGAGGTGGCCGAGCGGGAGATCCGGGCCACGCGCCGCTACGGCGCCTTCCCCGGCTCCAAGCCCGATGCCCTGCCCCCCGCCCGCCGCTGGTTTGCCGACCAGGGCGCCGTGCCGCTCACCGGCATGCCCGGCACCCCGGCCGATGATGAGGCGCTGGCGCGCGGTGTCCAGCAGCTGGCCCGCGACCTCGGCTGGCGCTTCACGCTGCTCGTGGCCCTCGACGCCTGGCCGGGCTGGTACGACCTGGCGTCCGGACTCGGCATCCCCGTGGCCGCCGAGTTCCCGACCGATCCGGCCGCGGTGCCTCTCGTTGCCGTGCGCCACCCGGCGCAGGCGGCGGCGTGGATGGAGCTGGCGGACGAGCCGGGCCGCCGGGGCCGCGGCCTCACGCTGGCGCTGCACCAGCCGCTCACCGGCCCCGTGGCGGACGTGGCCGGGCAGCTGGAGGGAACCCCGCGCGCCCTGGACCTGGCGCTGGCCCACGAGACGGGCCAGCATCCCGAGAGCCGACTCCGCGACCGCATCCTCGCCCCGCGCTGACGCCCGTCAGCGGCTCCCACCCCCGAGCATCACCAGCAGCATCGCCGTCAGCACCACCGGGACCGCCGCCTCGGCCAGGCGGCCCGCCTCCCGCGCCTGCCGCACGAACTCGAACCGCGGCGTAAGGGCCCGCAGCCAGCGGCCCAGGTCATCCTCCCGTCGCCGGTGCCGTGCGGGCCGGCGGTGCCAGCCCCATTCCGAGCGTCGCATCCTTCCTCCTCGCGCTGGTGCCTGTCGCGCCGGTGTGGCGCGGCGACCCAACACTCGCCACCGCGGGTCACACGCGGATGACCAAACGACGACGCGCCGGTCCCAG
>JBGAOL010000220.1:0-6978 GCA_044221825.1 Gemmatimonadales bacterium | reverse complement strand
TCTCCTCACAACAGCCCGGGACCTGGGGCGGCAAGGCCTTCGTGCGGGGGCTGGGAGGAGAGCGGGTGACGGTGCTGCTCGACGGGGATCGTGTCAATCGTGCCTGCAACTTCGGGATGGACGGGAGCCTGGCCACCATCCAGCCGGGCACCGTGGAGCGGGTGGAGGTGCTCGCGGGGCCGGGGTCCGTGCTCTACGGGTCCGGGAACCTTGGCGGAGTGATCAACGTGGTCACCCGCGGCAGTGACGAGGATCGCGCCACTGGCGGGGAACTCCGCGCCGGCGCCTCCTCCGCCGTTCCCGGGGGAACGTTAGGCGGATCGTGGTTCTGGAGCCACGACGCCCTGAGGGTGGCGCTGGCCGCGGACGGCGCTGCCTACGGTGATTACTCCACCCCGGACGGCACCGTGGACCGCTCGAGCTACCGGGACGCCACCCTCGATGGCCGCGTGGCCGTCCTGCCATCGGCAACCCACCGGGTGGAACTCCACGTGCAGCGCTACGCCGGCCGCGACATCGGGTACCCCGCCATGATGGGCACCTCGATTCCTGCCGAGGACCGGCTGCTCACCGCGCTCGAGTTCGGCTACCAGGGGCGGCGCGGCATCGTGGACGGCGCCTCGGCCAAGGTGTACCGTCAGGGCCTGGACCACGACATGCGCATGGCGATGACCATGACCGGCATGAACAACATGCCGATGACCACCCGCACGGCGGCCCGTTCGGCTACCAGGGGCGGCGCGGCATCGTGGACGGCGCCTCGGCCAAGGTGTACCGTCAGGGCCTGGACCACGACATGCGCATGGCGATGACCATGACCGGCATGAACAACATGCCGATGACCACCCGCACGGCGGCCCGGACCCACTCGGTGACCTACGGCGGCCGTGGCCAGCTCCGGCTGGTGCCGTTCTCCCCCCTCCGGGTGGATGCCGGCGCCGAACTCACGCAGTGGAACGCCGACGGCACCCGCTGGATCACCAAGGGCGCCAACACCCCGGCCCCGACGCTGCTCACCTTCCAGAGCTGGCCCGACGTGCGCGTCCTTGACATCGGCGCCTTTGCGCAGGGGGAACTCCGCGTCTCGTCCACCGTGTCGGTGAATGGTGGCGCGCGGCTCGACCGCATCGTCAATCGCGCCGACGGCGGCCTGACCACGCACGACTGGGTGCCCACCGGCAACGTAGGGCTCCGCCTCTTCCCGCTCGAGGGTGTGGTGGTCCGCACCAGCCTCGGCTTCGGCTATCGCCTGCCCGATCCAACGGAACTCTACGGCATCGCGCCGAGACCGGACGGGTTCCTGTACATCGGTCGCGCCGGGCTCGGCACCGAGACGAACCGGAACCTCGAACTCGCCGTGGGATATGCCACCGGGCCGCTCGACGCCGGGGTCACCGTCTATCGCAACGAGCTCCACGACTTGATCACCCCGGTGCTCCTCGCCGACTCCATGATCTCCGGCTACAAGGTCCGTCAGTACACCAACCTGACGCGAGCCCGGATCGACGGGATCACCGGACGGCTCGGCCTGGTGCTCCCGGGCGGCTTCGGCCTGCACGGCGTGGCCAGCTACACCCGGGGCGAGAACCGGAGCACCGGTGCCCCGCTTGCCACCATTCCTCCCGTGGAGGGGACCGCCAGCCTGCGCTACACCCGCGCCCGGCTGCTGCAGTGGGCCGAGGTGGAGGTGCAGGGGACAGCCCGGCAGGACCGCCCCGCCACCACTGCAGGCGAGGTCGCGACGCCGGGGTTCGTGGTGGTCAATGCCCGGGTCATGGTCTCGCTGGCCCGCACCGACGTCACCGTCGGCGTGGACAACATCGGCGATCGCGCCTACCGCCGGCACCTCGACCCGCTCCTCCTCACGCGGCCGGGGCGGAATCTCTACCTGCGCGTCCGGCGCGGCTTCTAAGCGTCCCGCACCTGCCACCCCGGGATCGCCCGGGGTGGCAGGGCAGCGTTCGACGGGATTCATGCTCCGTTCATGAGCGCCCGCCGATCTTCCTCCCTCATGAGCCAGCACCCCCCGGTCCCGCTCGGCGTACCCCCTGCGGCCCCGGCGGTCGAGATCACGGGCGCCGCTGAGGCCCTCGGCTTCCAGGTCCCCCCGTCACCCGCCACGCTGCCGGTCCTCCGGGACGCGGTCCTTCATGGGGCCGGTCATGGTGGCCCGCTTCTGCCAGCCCCATTCCTGCCAGTCGGCCGGGCCGACCTGCCGACACTTCGCCGCCAGGCGGCCCGGGCCGAGGCCAGCCCGCTCCTCACCCAGCTCCTCGAGGCCATGCCGGGTGCGGCCTGCGTCATCAACGCCCAGCGGCAGATCATCGCGGCCAACCGGCAGCTCCTCTTCACCATCGGCGTCCCGGCCCTGGCGCAGGCGCTCGGCCAGCGGCCGGGCGAGGCGCTGGCGTGCGTCCGCGCCCATGCGCCGCCGGACGGGTGCGGCACCACGGCCTGGTGCGCCACCTGCGGCGTGGCGCAAGCGCTCAAGACCGCCACCACGGAGCGGCGCACCGTCACCGGCGAGTGCCGCGTCACCGTGGCGCGCGACGGCCGCACCTCGCTCGACCTCGAGGCCACCGTCACCCCGCTCGAGTTCGAGGGGGAACTGCTCACCGTGCTCTCGCTCCGCGACCTCTCCGGCGAGAAGCGGCGCGACGTGCTGGAGCGGGTCTTCTTCCACGACGTGCTGAACACCGCCGGCGGCATCCACGGGCTGGCCCGCCTGACTGCGGATCCCGAGACGGCCCCCGATTTCCCCGAGGCCCCGGTCACCCTGGCGCGGCTTGCCGCCCAGCTGGTCGAGGAGATCGAGCTCCAGCGCGCCCTCCGCGCGGCCGAGCGCGGCGAGTACCAGCCGAGCCTCGTCCTCACCGACGTGCGTGGCCTGCTGGAGGACGTGGCCATGCTCTACCGTGCCCATGACGTGGCTCGGTGGCGCACGTTGCATGTGGCGCCGGGGGAGCCGGTCGCCTGGGTCAGCGATCCGGTGATCCTGCGACGGGTGCTCGGCAACCTGGTGAAGAACGCGCTCGAGGCGAGTCCCCGGGGCGGCACCGTCACCCTCTCTGCCACACGCACCGAGGCCGGCCTCGAGCTGCGCGTCCACAACCCCGGGGTCATGCCGCCGGATGTGCAGGCGCAGGTCTTCCAGCGCAGCTTCAGCACCAAGGGCGGCGTGGGGCGGGGGATCGGCAGTTACTCCGTCCAGCTCTTCGCTGAGCGGGTGCTCAGCGGGCAGGTGAGCTTCACCAGCTCCATCGCCGAGGGGACGACGTTCATCGTGCAGTTCCCGGCCGTCTAGGCCGCGCGCCCCACGCCTCACGCCCCCGCGAGTCGATGACCGGCTCGCGGGGGCGTGGTGCGTTCCGGACCCGCACTCTCCACCCCCGGACGCATGGCGGCCGGAGCCCGAGGGCCCCGGCCGCCGGCATCGCCCCGCCCGTGCGTCACGGCGTGATCGGGCCGAGCGAGGTGACGGTGTAGTGCAGCGTCGCCACGCACCCGTTGACGCCGATCCCGAGCGTCCGGTCACCGGTAGCGATGTTCGGGTAATCCTCCTTGCGGTCGAAGCTGGCGATGAGGTCGTCCGAACCGACAGGGTCGTAGTCCCAGACCTCACCACGGATCCGGATGCCCGGCGAGCGCGTGACCGACGCGCTCCGCTGCCCGGTGAGGTTGAGCGGCCGAGTGTAGCCATTGCCCACCTCGATGTAGCTCGACGAGGGGAGCTCCTCGAGCGCCTCGGTGTCGTCCTCGAGGGTGAGGCGGAACCAGTAGTACACGTCGATCGCGCCCTCGCCCAGCGCCGAGGCGCAGTTCATGTTGGTGAGGTCCACGGCCGTCACGGCCACGCTGTAGACCTCGCCCACCTGGCTGAGGGGCCGGGTGGTGATGGCCAGGTGCGCGGTGTCGCCCGAGCTCACCGTGACCTCGCGCTGCTCAACCGTCCACGCCGGATCGGGCGTGCCGTCCCCGGCGTCCCGGAACACGGTCACGGTGTAGCCGCCCTTCGGCAGGTCCTTGTAGAGCTGGTCGCCGAGGTCGGGGCCCTCGTTGGTGCCGGCGGCGCCCTTGAGCGTCACCAGTGCATCGTTGGGGCTCATGTTGACGTCGATGGCGCCGGTCATCGGGAGCGCCGTGCACTCCTTCACGTTGTATGACGTGGTCTCGGACACCTTGGCGAGGCTGTTGTCGCCCAGGTTCCGGACGGTGTAGCTGATGGGCCGGGCGCTCGTCAGGGCGGCGTCCTCGCTGAAGTAGTCGCGCAGGTTGCCGCTCTGGATCAGGGCGATGGCGTTCTTCCCCTCGCCGCCGACCGTCACCACGTGGATGCTGCTCCGCTGCAGCACCTGCAGCAGCTCCACGTCCACGCTGCCGCTGGCGATGCTGCCGTAGCTCGCCGAGAGGGCGGCACGGATGCGGTCGTAGCTCTCGCTCGAGGTCACGGTGAAGTCGAGGATGCGGCCGTACACCACGTTGGCCACGTACACCGGGATGTTGTCCGGCCCGATGGCGCCGCGGTCGATCATCTCGTTGAGCCGGTCCAGCGTGAAGTCGCTGTTGAACACCTCGGCCGGCCCGCCGGGCAGCACCATGGAGACGGTGAACATCCGCTGCACGAAGTGCGCGGTGACCGTCCGCTCGTTGGTGCCGCGGCTGGCATCCAGCATGGCGCGCGCGGAGAAGCTGAAGAAGCGGGCGGAGAGCCCCATCTTGAGGGCCGCCTGGCTCACCCCGTAGGTGTTCTCCTGCGAGAAGGAGATGCTGCTGCCGGCCTTGTTGCCCTCATCCGTGGCGGTCTGGATCAGCTCGCCCACCGCCTGGTTCACGGTGGCCAGGGTCGGGTTGCGGATGGCGCGCGAGTTCTGGTTGGCCAGGAGGTCGATCGAGATGGTCACCGGGCTCCGCTCCCGGATGGCCAGCTCGCGGAGCGACCCGATGCCCTGCTTGTAGCCCTTCCCCTCGAGCAGCGCACCCACCCACAGGATGTTGGCGTCCGGGTCGAGCGTCACCACCCGGTCGGGGGTCCGCGTCAGGTCGTACGGCGTCTCCACGCAGGCGTACTCCACGCCCTCGGCGAGGGCGCGGTAAAACTTGGACGGCGCCGTGGCCTCCTCACTGTCCACCGCCGCGGGGCTGAACTCGTCCCAGGGTGGCAGCTCGGTGACGTAGGCGTCGACGTCCTCGGCGGGCGGGTTGTTGGGCCCACCGTCGCTGCAGGCCCCGATCGGGATGGCGAGCAGCCCCCCGAGCAGGACGACCGGCAGCCAACGACGTGGGATAGGGGACGGCATGGGGACCTCGGGGTGCGGGAGGCCCGGAAGGCCGAGCGGCGGGACCTGGAGCCGCTCGGGCCTCCAGGCACGCCCAAGGTAGCACCGGGGCGCTGAAGCGCGGCTGAAGCCCCGGTGACATTATGCCTTACAATAATGATGGGGCGGCCGGGGTGGCCGGGCGCGGTGCCGCACCCTGCATGGCCGCCCCTCGGGGCGGGCCGCACGGTGCCCGGAATGCCGCCAGCGCATGAAGCCGGCGATAGGGACCCGGGCCGCCGGGGTTGCTGCGGGGGCCGGTGCGCTGCAAAATGAGGCTGACGGATGGATCGGCCATTGTCCCGCTCCCCGGGTCCGCATGCCAATCGACATCACGCTGGACCACGACCGCCGGCTCCTGATCGCCACCTGGCGCGGGCGGATCACGGCGCCGGAGCTCGCCGAGCACTGGGCCCGGCTCTTCACGGATGAGGCGCTGGCGCTGGGGCGGAGCCTGGTGGACCTGCGGGGGGCGGACCTGGCGTTCACGGGGGTGGAACTGTCGGAGGTGCTGCGGACTGTCGTGGCACCGCAGCTCGCAGGGCGGGGGTGGGCGGCGGCGCTACTGGTGGCCACCCCCACGCAGTACGGCCAGGCCCGGCAGTTCGAGGCGTACGCCGAGGAGGTGAGCCGTACGCAGATCTTCCACGATGAGCCGGCGGCGCTGGCCTGGCTGCTGGCGCAGCCCCGACCGGGACCGGGCGAGGGGGGCGCCTAGCCGGGGATCGGGCGGCTCACTCCTCCCGCAATGCCGCTGCCGGGTCCATGCGGGCGGCGCGCCAGGCCGGCACCGCCCCGGCCGCCAGGGTGACGACGAGGACCAGCCCAGTGGCAACCGCGAGGGTGCCCGTGTCGGCCGGCGTCAGGCCGTAGAGGAATGTCCGCACCAGCTTCCCGCCGGCCAGCGCGCCCGCCACCCCGAGGAGGAGGCCCGCACCCACCAGGCGCCCCACCTCCGCCACGATCATCCCCACCACCCGCCCGCGCGCGGCGCCGAGCGCCAGCCGGATCCCGATCTCGTTGCGGCGCCGGGCCACGTTGTAGGCCATGAGCCCGTAGAGGCCCACCAGCGCCAGCAGCAACGCCAGCGCGCCGAAGAAGCCCGAGAGGAGCGCCAGCAGCCGCTCCCGCGCCAGCGAGCGGTCCACCACGTCCTCCACCAGCGTGGCCCGGAACGCGATCCGCGGGTCCACCTCCGCCACCGCCGCCGTGAGCGAGGGCAGCAGCGCCATCGGCGGGCCGTCCACCTGCAGCACGTAGCTCACCGACCAGGACGGCTCGGTGGCCTGTGCCAGCGCCAGGTACACCGTCGGCTCGGCCGTCTCGCGGAGGTTGCGGTACTTCGTGGTCTCCACCACGCCCACCACCGTGACCACCTTGCGCGAGCCCGGGCCCACGTCGAGCTCCACGGTGCGGCCCACCGGCGATGCCTGCGGGAAGAACTTCGCGGCGAACGCCTCGTTGACGATCACCACGGGTGGCCCGCCGGCGACGTCCCCGGGGCCGAAGTCGCGCCCGGCCAGGAGACGGGTGCCCGCGGCGGCGAAGTACTGGTCGCTCACCTGGTTGAACATGCTCACCCGGTCCTCCCACCGGTCGGCCGGCGGCTGGCCCGGGAGCGCGACGCCGCCGTTCCACCCCATCCCCGAGACCGGCAGCACCA
>JBGAOL010000219.1:0-7412 GCA_044221825.1 Gemmatimonadales bacterium | reverse complement strand
CCTCACCGTCATCCTCTCCGTGATGGCGCTGGGCGTCGGGATCGCCCTCGGGGCCTGGCAGCGGGCCTGCGCCGGCAACACCTGCCCCTCGGTGGCCCGCCTGGTGCACGGCAAGTGGGACCCCGCCCAGGCCGCCAAGGTCTTCGCCGCCGATGGCCGCCTCATCACCGACCTCGGCGAGGAGCGCCGCACCGTCGTCTCCATCGAGCAGATCTCGCCGGCCGCCGTGGCCGCCTTCCTCTCGGTGGAGGACAAGCGCTTCTACGAGCATCACGGCGTGGACTGGGTCCGCTTCTTCGGCGCGCTCTACCGCACCACGCTCTTCAAGCTCACCGGCCGCGGCCGGCTGCACGGCTTCTCCACCATCACCATGCAGCTGGCGGGGAACATCTTCCCCGAGATCGACCGCCAGGACCGCTCCATCAAGCGCAAGCTGCGCGAGATGCAGGTGGCCTTCGAGATCGAGGACAACTTCTCCAAGAACCAGGTCCTCGAGCTCTACCTCAACCAGATCAACCTCGGCAACGGCGCCTTCGGCATCGAGGCCGCAGCCCAGCGCTACTTCGGCAAGCCCGCCCGGGACCTGAACCTGGCCGAGGCGGCCACCCTGGCCGGCATCCCGCGCTCGCCCACCCGCTACAACCCGCGCCGCTACCCCGACCTCTCCGTCGAGCGCCGGAACCTCATCCTCGACCTCATGGCCGAGGAGGAGGTCATCTCCCGCAACGAGGCCGAGCGCTGGAAGGCCTACCCGCTCCTCCTCTCGGCCCGCTCCGACTTCAGCGACGTGGCCCCGTACTTCGTGGAGTACGTGCGGCAGCAGCTCCGCACCCGCTTCCCCACGGAGCTCTACCGCGCCGGCCTCCGCATCTACACCACCATCGACCTCGACGTGCAGCTGGCGGCCGAGCGGGCGCTGACGCGCCAGCTCGACGAGATCGAGCGGAACCGCGCCAAGTACCCCAACTACCCGCGCCCCGGCTACGCCGACTACCTCGAGAAGCGGCGCGAGGACGCGCCCGCCCCGCGCGAGTCGCCCTACCTCCAGGGGCTCTCCGTGGTGCTCGAGGCGCGCACCGGCCGCATCTTGGCCATGGTGGGCGGGCGGGACTACAACGACTCCAAGTTCAACCGCGCGGTGCAGGCGCTCCGCCAGCCCGGCTCCACCTTCAAGCCCATCGTGTACACGGCGGCGCTCCGCGCCGGCCACCCGTGGACCGAGATCGTGGTGGACGATCCCATCAGCGTGGAGATGCTCCCCGGCGAGCCGCCCTGGGAGCCGATGAACTACGACAACAAGTTCGGCGGCCCCATGCCGCTCAAGGAGGCGTTCTACGAGAGCCGCAACATCCCCGCCATCAAGGTGGGGATGGAGATCGGCGCCCCCGCCGTCATCGGCGAGGCCGCCCGCTTCGGCATCACCACGCCCATCCCGCCCTATCCCTCCATCCACATCGGCTCGGCGGGCGTCTATCCCATCGAGCTGATCTCGGCCTACAGCGCCTTCGCCAACATGGGCAGCCGCACCACGCCCTTCGCGGTGGAGCGGGTGGAGGACAAGAACGGCAACGTGCTCTGGGCCCCGCGCCCCCGCTCCGAGCAGGTCATGGACTCGGCCCTGGCCTGGCTGATGCTCGACGGGCTCCGCGACGTGGTCCGCCGCGGCACCGCCGCCGGCTCCGTCGGCAGCCAGTTCAGCATCCCCGCCGGCGGCAAGACCGGCACCACCAACGACTACGGCGACGTCTGGTTCGTCGGCTTCACGCCGGACCTGGTGGCGGGGGTCTGGATCGGGATGGACAAGCCGCAGCGCATCATGGACAACGCCCAGGGCGGCCGCCTCGCCGCGCCGGCCTGGACCATGATGATGAAGGACATCTACGAGCGCCGCCCCGTGCCCGCCGCCTGGGTGCGGCCCGACGGCCTCACCTTCGTGGAAGTCGATCGCCAGAGCGGCGAGCGCTTCAGCCCCTTCTGCCCGCGCGACTCGCTCTCGGTCGAGTCCTTCCTTCCCGGCACCGAGCCCCGGAGCTATTGCCGCATCCACGACCCGTGGGGCGGCGGCGTGCAGGGGGGCAACCCGCTCTCCCCGGGCCAGCAGCCAGGCGCCCCCGCGCCGCCGGCCCCCCCGCCGACGCCCCCGCGCGAGAACACCTCCGGCGGCAGCCCCCTCAACCCCCGCCCGCCCCGGTGACCGCCGGACCCCGCCGCCTCACGGCGCCGTGGGTCTGGCCGGGCGAGGGCGTCCCGATCCCCAACGGCGCGGTGCTCGTCGGGGTCGACGGCCGCATCGCGGCCGTCGGCCCCGACACGGAAGGGGTCCCCGCGCCGCCGGGCGTCCTCACCGAGCGCATCACGGGCGCGCTGCTCCCCGGCCTCGTCAACGCCCACACCCACCTCGAGCTCACCGGCCTCGACGCCCACAGCGCGCATCCCACCGACTTCCCCGCCTGGATCCGCCAGCTCATCGCCCTCAAGGCCGCGCGCCCCTTCGACACCGTGCTCGCCGCCGCGAAGCAGGGCATCCGCGACTGCTGGGCGCAGGGCGTCACCACCGTCGGCGACACCGGCGACTCCGGCGCCGTCATCCAGGCCCTCGCCGAGCTCGGCGCCAGCGGCATTGCCTATCACGAGGTCTTCGGCCCCGACCCCGCCCAGTGCGACGCCGCCCTGCGCGCATGGATGCTCCGCCTCGGCGAGCTGGCCCGCTGCGCCGGGCCGCGCGTCCGTCTGGGTGCGTCCCCATGCACCCCACAGCGTCAGCGGCCCTCTACGCCGCCGCCGCGCGCCACGCCCGCTCGGCCGGCCTGCCCATCGCCGTGCACGTGGCGGAGTCGGCGGACGAGTCGGCGCTGCTCGCGTCGGCCACCGGCGGCTTTGCCGAGGCGTGGGTGCGGCGGGGCATCCCGCTTGCCGCCGCTGCCCGGCCGGTCACCCATCGCGTGGCTCGAGGAGCACGGCGTCCTCGGAAACGATGTGCTCTGCATCCACGTAGTCCGCGCCGGCGATCCCGAGCTGGACCTGCTGGCCCGCCGCGGCGTCGCCATCGCGCACTGCCCCCGCTCCAACCGCGCCCACGGCCACGGCCATGCACCGCTCGCCGCCATGCTCGCCCGCGGGCTCCGCGTGGGCGCGGGTACCGACTCGGTGGCCAGCGTCTCGCCCGCTCTCCCTGGCCCGCGAGGCGGAGGCCGCCCGCGCCCTCGGCGGGCTCACGGCGGGGCAGGGGTTGCACCTCGTGACGCTCGGGGCGGCCGCCGCCCTGGGGTTGCAGGAGGAAATCGGGAGTTTACGGCCCGGGAAGTGGGGAGACCTCGCCGCAGTCCGCCTCCCGGGCCCGGTGGACGCCACGAAGCTGGCAGAGACCCTTTTCACGGCGATGCATGAAGATGTAAGCTTGACCGTGCTCGCCGGACGGACCGTCTGGCGGGCGGCCGAGGAGGTGACCGGAATCCCGTGAGATCCCGGTGACCCATCGCCACCATCCGGCCGGCCTTTCCGGCGCCAGACACCGGCAAGGCGGGTTGTCCTCCGCCAAGACTGATCCCGGGGGGCCCACGTCCGCACCGCATCGGCGGTGCGGGCCCGGCCCTACCTGAGCCCCCCGCTTCGGGACTGGACAGCGCATGAAACTGCAGCGGCACGCCGCCATCCTCCGCATCATCCGCGAGAAGCGCATCGAGAGCCAGGACGGCCTCCGTGAGGCACTGGCGGCTGAAGGCATCTCGGTCACCCAGGCCACCCTGAGCCGCGACATCCGCGAGCTCACCCTCGCCAAGCTGGTGGACCCCCAGGGTGGCTCGTATTACGCCAACCCGCAGGAGGGCACCCTGCGCCCGGACCTCGACGCGGTCCTCCCCACGCTCCTGGTGAGCATCGAGGGCACCGGTCCGCTGCTGGTCTGCAAGACGGCCACCGGCGGCGCCCCCGCCGTGGCGGCGGCGCTCGACACCGCCGGGTGGAAGGAGATCATCGGCACCCTCGCCGGCGACGATACCCTGCTCATCATCGCCAAGCACCAGCGCGGCCGGCACCTGATCGAGGCCCGGCTCGCCGCCATGGTGCGCTAGCGGGCGTCGCCCGATCGTTGCTTGCGCCCCGGCTCCGGGGCGGTTTACGATTCGGCGTCCGTTCGGAAGCAGGGGGAACTTCTGGTGCGTTGCCTGGCGCTGAACTCGTCGTTCGAGCCCCTCACCATGGTGCCCGTCCGGCGTGCCCTACGATTGGTCATCGAGGGCAAGGCGGAAATCGTCGAGGCGGAGGGACGGGACGTGGTGCGCAGCGAGCACCTCGTCCTCCCGAGACCGGCGATCATCCGCCTCGTCAAGTTCGTGCACGTCCCCCGCCGGTTCCGCCGCCAGGTCACCAACACCTTCCTGTTTGCCCGGGACAACTACCGCTGCCAGTACTGTCTCCGGAGCCAGCACGAACTCCGCCACCGCGAGTGCCTCACCCGCGACCACCTGCTCCCCATCAGCCGCGGCGGCCTCAACGAGTGGACCAACGTCGTCACGGCCTGCAGCACCTGCAACACCCGCAAGGGCAACCGCCTCCCCGATGAGTGCGGCATGCACCCCCACACCCACCCCAGCGAGCCCCACTTCGTCCACCTCGCCTGGGCCGTCCGCCGGCTCACCACCACCCAGGCCAAGTACATCCGCCTCTTCTACGGCCAGGAAGCCCTCAAGGCCCTCGGCGGGTGACAGGCACACTCGCGCCGAGATTCAGCTTCGCGCGCGGAGGCCAGGGCCGCAGAGGACGCCTCGAGAGGCCGTCTTGCGGGAGTGCGCGGTACGCTCCGCCGTCTGGATGTTTGGGATCACCCACGGACAACGCGGGGCTCGATCGAGACGGCGGAGCGTAGCTCCGCCGCTACGGGTGTGCGTGGAGGGTCACCGCACGTCGAAGAGCGCCGACTGCCCCGTCACGCTGAGCGTCGGCAGCCCCGCCAGCCGGAGCACCAGCCGCCGCGCCCGCTCGGCGAGGGTCCCGCCGCTCGCGTTGCCCGGGTCCAGCGAGCCGCGCAGCAGCCGCTCGAACTGGTCCAGGTCGGAGTCCGAGAGCGTGGTGACCGTGAGTGTCCCCGCGTAGTAGTACCGCCCCGCTTCCGCCGGCGCGATGGGGAGCTGGTAGGTGCGGCCGAGCGCCGCGGCCAGGGCGCCGGGCGTGGCGTAGCGGCTCTCGGTGACGCGGCGGGGCGGGGAGAAGAGCACCACCGCGAACTGGTCCAGCAGCGGCTCGTGCTTAACCAGCACCGTCCACTCCACGCTCCGCGCCACCTCGTCGAACCACTGCTCCCGCGAGCGCCACACCTCGAGCCGGTACTGCAGCCGCACCGGCAGCCCCTGCCGGAGTGCCGAGAGCCACGGCGTGTCCGCAAAGAGGTTCTCGGTGCGGACCCGCGCCGCGGTGCCGGCCGAATCGAGCGTCACGTCGAGCCGCACCTGCGTGCTGTCCTGCGCGGCGAGCGGCGCCGCCACGAGGCAGAGGGCCACGAGCGCCCCCCGCCACCCCCGCCGTGGCGCGGCCCCGCCGCGCTGCACGCCCCTGCCGGGATCCCGGGTCACGTGCCTAGAACCGCCGCTCCAGCCGCAGGTAGAGCTTCACCGGCTCGCCCCCGGTCACGGCCTTGGCCAGGTACACCGCCACGCCGCCCGCATCGAGCCCCACCCCCACGTCCGCCTTCCACTGCGTGAGCGACTGGATCCGGTCACTCGGCACCCGCCCCGGGCCGTCGCCGGCGAGCCAGGCGCTGCCGGCGTTGCCGAAGATCACGAGTTCCGGGTCCTCGATGCCGGCAAACCGCGTCAGCTCCTTCTGGTCCGGGTCGCGCAGCGTGAGGCCGGCGCGCAGCCGCAGCCGGTGCCGGAACTCCGCCTGCGTCACCAGCGCGCGGTCGCAGAGCGCCGTCTGGGCCGGGTCCTGGGTGCCGAGCGGCGCGCAGTTGAGGGCGCGGAAGTCGTAGCCCGGCAGCAGGTCCACCCCGCCGAGCGACAGCCGCCGCTGGATCGGCAGCGGATCCCCCGCCAGCCACCCGCCGGCCCACAGCCGCAGGTTGAGCTGCACGTCGGGTGAGAGCCGGTTGTAGCGCCGGGCATCCAGCGTGAAGCGGCTGGTGTTGTAGCTGCCGGAGGGCAGCGGGTCCCGGACGCTGCGCGGCAGCGCCACCGGCGCCACGTCGCTGCTGTGCGAGTACTCCACGCTGCCCCGCACCCACCAGCCGCTCGAGGCGTTGAGCCGGGTGTTGCGGCTGTCGTAGTCGGCCTGCAGGCCGAGCAGGGTGTAGTGGCCGTCGTCGATGAGCGGGTTGGGGCGCCAGCGGCCGCTGTTGCGGAACAGCGACCACGGGTCGTTGGCCCGCACCGAGCCCTGCTTCTCGTAGCGCACCAGCGCGTCGAGGCGGAGCCGCCGCGTCAGGTAGGCATACGCGCTGCCGCCCACGCCCTCGCTGCTGAAGTAGTCGCGGTTGTCGCGCTGGAAGAGGAAGGCGTTCCAGCCGATCTCGTCGCGCGGGAGGGTGTGCTCCTCGATCCCCGCGATCACCGAGTAGGTGCGCGCCCCCACCCCGTAGCCGCGGGCGCCCGCCAGCCGCCAGTCGGTGCGGATGAGCCAGCCCAGGTCGCGGCGGAAGGGGCCGTTGTCGGGCGCGGTGCGCAGGATGCCGCGCAGGTCGAGCGTGCCGCTCACCCGCTCGCTGGGCTGCCAGGTGAAGGCCGGCCCGAAGACGATGCCGAGCCCCTCGATGCGGTTGTAGGTCTGGGTGGTGGTGAGCCGGAGCGTGGTCCGGATCTTCCCGTCGCCGAAGGTGCGCTCGGCGGTGGCCAGGTCCCCGAGGGCGCGGCGCCGCTCCCGCACGCCGAGCGCGCCGTCGGAGAGCCGGTTCACGGGGGCGGCGTCCCAGAACACCCGCGCCGTCCCCTCGTGGCTGCCGCCCTCGGCGATGGTCATCCGCCCTCCGGCCACCAGCACGTCGCCGAGCACCCGGCCGCCGGGGAGGATCGTGAGGTCCCCGTTGATGACGGTGAGCGACCCCTCCACCGTCCCCGCGATCCGGAGCGTCCCCCGGAACGCCGCCACGTCCCCCTGCAGCACCGCGCCCGCCGGCAGCGTGAACCCGGCGGGCAGCCGCACCGTGGCCGAGTCGTTCCACGCCGCCAGCAGCTCGTTCAGCACCTCCGCCGGCAGCCCCGACACCACCTGCGCCTGGCCAGGCGCATCGGGATCGATGACCACCACGCTGTCCTGCGCGCGGAGGGCTGGGGCGAACAGCAGCGTCATGGCCACCATCGCCGCGGCCGCGGACGGCGTCGGCAGGGCGCGCGCCGGCGAGCGCAACGCAGAGGGGGGGGGGGGGGGGGGGGGGGGGGGGGGGGGGGGGGGGGGGGGGGGGGGGGGGGCGGGGGGGGGGCGGG
>JBGAOL010000218.1:0-7112 GCA_044221825.1 Gemmatimonadales bacterium | reverse complement strand
TTCCTGGAAGACGGGGAAGTCCACCGGCGTCACCGTCACGGCCGCGCCCACGCCGCGCCACGCTTCCTGCAGCGCCTCGGCCATGCGGCGACGCCCGCCGCTCGTGGCGGGCACCAGGATGGCGAAGGCCAGGGGCATGCGGCCCTGGGCCCGCATCCCGTCGGCTCCACGCCGCCAGCCCAGGGCATCGAGCGCGCGGCCGGCCGCGGCCGTGTCGTACGGCGGCACGGCGACGCTGTCGTCCCAGATCCAGAGGAGCTGGGACATGGGGCCCGGCGGCGCCTTGGTGCCGGGCCCGAACGCCGCCTCGGCGATCCCCTGCCGGTCGATGGCCTGGTTGAGCGCGCGGCGCAGCGCGGCCTCCCGCAGGAAGTCGGCGCCGCGCCGCTTCGGGGCCAGGTTGTAGCCCAGGAAGCCGTAGGCGGCCGCCGGGTAGCGCACGGGACGCAGGAGCGAGTCGGCCTCCACGCGGGCAACCCGCTCCGGGGCCCCGACGGTCTCCAGCAGGTCGGCCTCGCCGGCCAGGACCAGGTTGAGGGCGCCATCAGGATCGCCGGCAAAGCGCCAGGCCACGGTGTCGATCTGGGTGCGCCGGCCGTTCACCGTGTCGGCCACCAGCAGCAGGGCCTGTCCGCGGTCCCAGCGCAGCACTCGATACGGCCCACTCCCCACCAGCCGCGACACCGCCGTGTCCGCCGCCCACGTTCCCGCCTGCTGCCACTTCCAGATGTGCGCCGGGAGGATGCGGACGTGGTAGGTGGCGTCGTAGAGCTGCTCGGGGTACGCGTGCGCAAAGCGGACCAGCACCGTGGAGGAGTCCTCCGCCGACACCGTGATGCCGGCCAGCGAGGCGCGCGCCGGCGTGTCCAGGAGCGAGTCGCCGAAGGCGGCAAAGGAGAAGAGCACGTCGCCCGCGGTGACCGGCTCGCCGTCGTGCCAGCGCGCGCCCGCCCGCAGGTGGAAGCGGAGCGTCAGCGCATCCACCCGCTCCCAGCGCTCGGCCAGTTCGGGCCGGTAGGCGGCGGAGTCGATCGGTGCCCCGCCCTTCTGGAGCACCGCCAGCCGCTCCCACACCTGGTCGCCGATGTCCCGGCCCACCGTCTCGCCCACGAGGGGGGGCAGCACCTGCTCCGGTTCCCCGACCGCGGCCACCACGAGCGTCTTGCAGCGCACGCACGGCCGCTCCCCCTGGCAGGCGCCGAGGGCGGCGGCAACGAGGAGGATTCCAAGGGAGAGCAGGCGTCGCATCGGGGCTCGCTGGCTTGGGGCCGGGGTCGGGAGAGGCTCGGCGGGGGCGCGGCTACAGGTAGCGCTCGCGCAGCACCGCGAGGTGATGCACCTCGTGCCCCGCGATGATCCACGCGGCCGCTCGCGCGCTCATGGTCATCCCGCTTGCCGTGCCGCGATAGAGCATCGTCTCGGCGTCCAGGGTGCGCGCCAGGGGCAGCGTCGCGTCGCGCACGGCGAGGAACTCGGCCACCACGTCGGCCAGCGTGCGCTTCTCGAAGCGGCCCTCCGGCACGTAGCTGTTCTCGTCGAAGGAGGGCAGCGGCGCCTTGTCGTTCCGCGCAAAGCAGAACATCCGGTAGCCGAAGACCCGCTCCGTGTCCGCCATGTGGCCGATCACCTCGCGCAGCGTCCACTTGCCGGGCGCGTAGCGGAACGCCGCCCGCGACTCCGGGATGGTGGCCAGGAACCGGCGCGTGCTCTCCCGCTGCGCCTCGAGCGCCGCCAAGGCACAGCTTCCCGGGACCTTGGACACATAGGTGTCGTAGTAGGGGCCGTACTCGTCGCTGCTGGGTTTCGTGATAGGCATCACTCTCTCCTGCGTCTCGTCAGGCATCGACCGGAACGATTCGTTGCAGCTGCATCGGTACGGATGGATGCCGGCCGCGCCGCGCACCCGCCCCGTGCGCCAGTAACTTGGCCGCGTGCAACGCCATACGCCAGCCGGGGTCCGGTGGCACCACGCTTGCTTTTGCTGGAGTCGACGGCAGCACCCGACGTTCGACCTCAACAGGAGCAGACCATGACGACCCTCAAGTACGCCCCGCCCTCCCTCGCCGCGCTGGCCCTGCTCGCGGCCTGCGCCGGTGACGGCAGCGGCCCGAGCGTGGGCGGCCGCCAGGTTGCCTTCCAGGTGGCCACCAGCGAGAAGACCACCGCCCCGGCCGCGGCCCTCCTCGGCCCCGAGACCATCGGGCTCGGCACCGACACCATCGTGCTCACCAGCGTGCAGGTGGTGCTCCGCCAGATCGAGCTCAAGCGCCTCGGCGGCTCGGTGTGCGACAGCACCACCACCGACGACGACTGCGAGGAGCTGAAGCTGGGCCCCGTCCTGCTCGACGTCCCGCTCGCCGCCGGCGCCGACCGCCAGTTCACCGTCACCGTGGACACCGGCAGCTACGGCAAGATCGAGTTCGAGATCCACAAGCCGAGCAGCTCGCACGACGCCAGCTTCATCGCGGCCAACCCCGACTTCGACGGGCAGAGCATCAAGGTCGTCGGCACCTTCAACGGCACGCCCTTCACCTACTACTCCGACCTCGACGTCGAGCAGGAAGTCGACCTCAACCCGCCGCTCGTCGTGACCGACGCCGCCGGCGCCAACCTGACCCTGCACGTGGACCTGACCGCCTGGTTCCGGAACCAGGCAGGACCCCGGGCTCATCGACCCGGCCAGGGGGTATCGCAAGAGTGTCGCGCATCTCCTCCCCCCTTTGCGGGGGAGGGTGGCCCGCGAAGCGGTTCGGGAGAGGGGCCAGCTCAGGTCTATCCGGATACGTCGCGCTGCCCCCCCCCCCCCCCCCCGGGGGGGGGGGGCCCCCCCCCCCCCCCCCGCTTCGTTTCACCCGGCATCCCGGACACCGCGCTCCCCATCCCGCCCGCCGTTCAGGAAACTCGGCTTCTTCCCCCCTACATTCCCCGCATGGCCGACACCGCCCGCGCCCAGCGCGCCATGCGCTCCGCCCAGACGGGCATGCTGGTGAACGCGCTCCTCGCCATGATCAAGCTCGTGGCCGGCGTGGCGGGCAACGCCTATGCCCTCGTGGCGGACGCGGTGGAGTCGGCCGCGGACATCTTCTCCTCCCTCGTGGTCTGGAGCGGGCTCCGCATCGCCTCCCGTGAGGCGGACGACGACTACCCCTTCGGCTACGGCAAGGCCGAGCCGCTCGCCGCCATCGTCGTCTCGGTCATGCTGCTGGGCGCGGCCGTCGGCATCTGCGTCGAGGCGGTGCGGGAGATCCGGACGCCGCACCATGCGCCGGCGCCCTTCACCCTGGCCGTGCTCGTGGGCGTGATCCTGGTGAAGGAGGTGCTTTTCCGCCGCGTGGTGGCGGTGGGGCACGAGGTCCAGAGCACTGCGGTCAAGGCGGACGCGTGGCACCACCGGAGCGATGCCATCACGTCGCTCGCGGCCTTCATCGGCATCTCCGTGGCGTTGGTTGGGGGCGAGGGCTGGGAGGCGGCGGACGACTGGGCCGCGCTCGCCGCGGCGGGCGTCATCATCGTCAACGCGCTCCTGCTGGCCCGCCCCGCCATCCACGACCTCATGGACCGGAGCCCCGGCGCCGAGGTCCTGGCGCGCATCGAGGACGCGGCGCGCGCCACGCCGGAGGTACGGGCCGTGGAGAAGCTCCATGTGCGGAAGGTGGGCCTTCATTTCTACGTGGACATTCACGTCCAGGCCGAACCGATGATGTCGCTCCGTGACGCCCACACCCTGTCGGGGAAGGTGAAGACGGCCGTCCGCACGGCCATCCCCGAGGTCCGTGGCGTGCTGGTCCACATGGAGCCACACGAGCTGTAACGATCCATTACAACAGCGATGATTCGTGGCACGGCGTCGGTGTCATGGTTTCTGCTAAGTTGTTGCAGGGCATGTGATTATAATTCGAGTCCCGGCGGCCCACGCATTGCCGAATCCCTCGGCAGCAGGACGCGGGGCGCGCGCGCACCACGACGACCTGAGGTGAAATGAATCCAAGCGGTTCGGTGCCCGGACCCCACCGGCAGGCCCGGCGGTGACGGGCGCCCCCGGGGGCTGGGTGATCGCCATGGTGCGATTGTCCGAGTCCTTCCAGACGACGATCGCCGAGATCGCCGGCGACCTCGGAGCACGCCTCCACGAATGGCGGCCCGCCGAGGGACCGGCGCCCATGGGCACTACCTGCGTGCTGGTGCTGGCCGGCGGTGCCGAGACGGCGGCGCTCGATCAGTTGCCGGTCTCCCTCGCGTCGGCGAGCGAGCGCGCCTGGGAGGTGTACCTGGTGGGCGCCAGCCCGGACCACCGGCTTGCGGCAGCGGCGTTGCAGCGCGGGGCCAGCGATTACTTCGCGCTGCCGGAGGACCTGGGCCTCCTGCGGCGGTCACTCGAGCGGGGCCGGCGCGAGGCCGACGGGAAGCGCGACGCCGCGCGCTACGCCGGCGAGGAGCGCGACGCCAATGGCTTCGCCGCCATGGTCGGGGGGAGCGCCGCCCTGGCCCGCTCGCTGGAGCAGGGTCGCCGGGTGGCCAAGCACCGCGACGTCACGGTGCTGATCGGTGGCGAGACCGGGACGGGCAAGGAGCTGCTGGCGCGGGCGCTGCACTACGACAGCCCGCGGGCCGAGGCGCCGTTCGTGGAGATCAACTGCGCCGCGATCCCCGCCAACCTGCTCGAGAGCGAGCTCTTCGGGCACGAGAAGGGCGCCTTCACCGGCGCCACCGGCACCAAGCCGGGCCTGCTGGAGCTGGCGCACGGCGGCACGGTGTTCCTGGACGAGGTGGGGAACCTGCCGCTCGAGCTCCAGCCCAAGCTGCTCCGGGCGCTCGAGACCCGCGAGGTGCGGCGGGTGGGTGGCCAGCAGGGCCGGAAGATCGATGTCCGCGTCATCGCCGCCACCCACGTGGACTTGGCGGCGGCGGTGAAGCGGGGCGAGTTCCGCGAGGACCTGTACTACCGGCTCAACGTGGTGGCGCTGGTGCTGCCACCGCTGCGCGACCGCGGGACCGACGTGGTGATGCTGGCCGAGACTTTCGCCCGCCAGCTGGCGCGGCGCTACAGCCTGCCGGTGCCGGGGCTGGACGAAGCGGTGCGGGCGCGCCTGCTGGCGCACCATTGGCCCGGGAACGTGCGCGAGCTCCGCAACACCATCGAGCGCGCGCTGGTGCTGAGCCCGCCCGGCACCCTGGAGCTGGGAGACCTCGGCGACCCGGTCACGGCGCCCGCGGAGGCGGCGGGCTCCACCGGCCCGCTCCCGTTCCCGGCTCCGATCCGGGAGATCGTGGAAGCGGCCGCGAAGGAGATGCTGGCGCTGGTGAAGGGCAACAAGAGCGAGGCGGCCCGTCGCCTCGGAATTTCCCGGCCGAGGCTGCAGCGCATCCTCGACGGCCGGGGCGACGACGAATGACCCAGAACGGACGGTTACCCATGCGTGCACAGTCCCTGCTGCTCCCGATGACCCTGCTGGCGGCGGGCCTCCTGGCCTGCTCCGATTCCACCGGCGGTGGCGGGAACACCCGGCCGCCCAGCCAGCTCACCTTCATCCGCCTGGCGCCCACGGCCCCGGCGCTCTGCGCGGACAGCGTGGGATTCTGGGCCGTGAAGGGCGTGGGCGTCGAGGCGGCCCTGGAGTTCCCTGAGGCGGGCAGCACGTGCGCGGGGGAGACGGAGGACTTCCTGCGTCTCAAGCTCGACGCGGCCAGCCTGGCCACCCTCCCCAACGGCACCCCGATCGCCACCGGCGACTCGGTGTTCATCAGCATCGTCTGGGTGGGCAATGACACCATCATGTTCCACCTGGCGCCCACCGGCCTCACCTTCGACCCGGCGCATCCAGCCAAGCTCAAGATCGAGTACGGCGAGGCCGGTGACGACCTCGATGAGGACGGCGACACCGACGCGGCGGACGCCCAGGTCGAGTCGGAGATGAGCATCTGGCGGCAGCCCACGCTGTCCGATGACTTCGTGAAGCTCGGCACGGTCAAGTCGGAGGACACCAACGAGATCGAGGCGGACCTGAACGGGTTCAGCCGCTACGCGATCGCGTACTGAGCCCGCACCCTTCGCGTGATGATGACCCCGGCCAACCCCGTCGATCCGGCCCGCGAGCTCCGCCAGCTCGTGGAAGCCGGGCGCTTCCGTGAGGCGCTCGTGGAGCACGAGCGCGCCGCGGACGCCGGGGGCCGGCTCATGCCCGAGGTGGCCCTGCTCGGTGCCACGGCGGCCACCCGGCTCGGGGAGTTCACCCGCGGCGTCACGCTCGCCGAGGCCGCGCTCGAGCGCTTTCGCGCCCGCGCCGACGCCGACGGCCGGATGCGCGCCCAGAACCTCCTTGGCGCCATCGCCTTCGCCAACGGGCGGCTGGACGATGCGGAACGCGCCTTCGGTGAGGCGCTCGAGCTGGCCCAGCTCCTCAGCGACACCCGCATCACGGCGCACGCCTCCAACAACCTCGGTTCCGTGGCGCACCTGCGCGGGCGCCCCGA
Organism: Gemmatimonadales bacterium; assembly: GCA_044221825.1. Lineage (GTDB taxonomy): Bacteria > Gemmatimonadota > Gemmatimonadetes > Gemmatimonadales > GWC2-71-9 > JADJOM01. The sequence continues at coordinate 641 of JBGAOL010000218.1, read as the reverse complement.
CCTGGCCCTGAGCCTCTGGCGCGGTGCCCTGCTGGCCTACCAGCGCATGGGCGACCGCCGCGGCACCGCGCAGACCTGGCACAACCTGGGCCTGGCCTTCCGCGACCAGAAGGACTGGCGTGAGGCCGAGGCCGCGGCCCTCGAGGCCGTGCGCCACGCGGAACAGGTGGGCGAGGCCTCCCTCGTGGCCCTGGCCATCCTGGGCCGCGCCGAGACCCACATCGAGCACGACGAGTTTGCCCTCGCCCTGCGCGAGCTGGCGAGTGCCGAGCAGCAGGTGACCGCCGACGACGATCCCGTGGGCGAGGCCGACATCGGCCGGCTGCGCGCCCGCCTCGCGCTCCGCGCCGGCCAGCCGGAGGAGGCCGCCACCCTGGCCCTCGCCGCGCGCACCAAGGCCGCGAAACTGGGCCTGCCCCAGCTCGAGGCCGAGTGCGCCGCGATCGCCGCCGTGGCCCTCTACCGCCAGGGCCGCTCCGCCGAGTCCGACCAGGAGCGCGACGATGCCATCGCCCGCTTCGACCGCCTCGGCGCGACGGGGCTGCGGGAGGCGCTGCTGCGGGAGCTTGCCTGATCAAGCGGTCGCGCGCTGGCGGGGTTCGGTGCGGTTCACCGCAGAGACGCGGAGCCGCGGAGGGCCG
>JBGAOL010000217.1:0-7069 GCA_044221825.1 Gemmatimonadales bacterium | reverse complement strand
GTTGGTGAACTGCACGTGCACGTTGGTGTTGAACGCGCGGTCCGTCGGTAGCCCGTCGGCGGTCCAGTACTCCCAGTTGTTGAAGTTCCAGCGCAGCTGCTGGTACACGGCGTTCGGCGTTCGGAAGGCCAGGTTGGCCCAGCTGGTCCAGGCCATGAAGTCCGCCTGCCGCAGGAAGCCGATGTCGTTGACCTCGAAGCCCGGCGTGCGGCGCTGGAACGCCGTCTCGAAGACCAGCCGCCGCCCCCCCACCTTGGCGAAGCGCATCTCCATGTTGGTGCCGGCGAGGGAGGTCCGGGTCGGGTCGAAGCGCGCCTTGCCGTCCGGGCGCTGGTACAGGTGGACCGCGTCCCGCTGCGTGGCGGCCATCGCCTCCTCGCTGCCGGACACCCGGCTGGCCGCGAACGACCCCGACACCTCGAAGCGCTCCCGGAAGCGATGCCGGACATCGAGACCGCCGGTGTAGGCCCCGTTGCGCAGGTAGGGCCGGGTTTCGTTGTCGAGGAACCGGGTCACCCCCGTGAGGATGACGCCGACGGAGCTGTTGCCGCCGTCCCAGTCCTGGTTGCCCCGCACCACGGCGTAGTTGGTGGCCGGTTCCACGGTGCGATGGCCTGAGCCCTCGGCGTGCCCGGTCACGGCGTCGAACACACCCAGCGAGAACCCGCCGGGGAACCGGCCGGTGACCTTCGCGGCCCCGAGGATCCGCGTGACGGCACCGGACTGGTCGCCGTAGACCCCCGCGAGCTGGGGCGCGCGACCGATGCGCCGGGAGTAGAACAGGCCCTCCCCGGTGCTGCAGTCCACCACCACCACGCAATTGACGTTGAAGGTGAAGAGCCCCTTCCCCTCGACGAAGAACGGACGCTGCTCCCGGAAGAAGGTCTCGAAAGCGCTCAGGTTGAGCTCCGACGGGTCGGCCTCGACCTGGCCGAAGTCCGGGTTCACCGTGGCGTTCAGCAGGAGGTTCGAGGCCAGCCGGTAGCGCAGGTCCATGCCGGCCGTGAACTCCTGGTCCCGGGCGTAGTTGTCCTGGGCGGCACCCTCGATGTTCTTGGTCAGGAAGTAGGGCGTGAACTCGGCGTGCCCCGGGCTGGCCAGCCCCTCCAGCCCCGTGAGCTCACCGAACTGCGACGTGAACCCCGAGCGCGACGGCCGGAAGAGCGGCCAGGTGATGGCCGCCGTGTGCCGCTGCACGTTGCGCCAGATCATGAACCCGAAGGTCCCGTCGCCCTTGGTGGAGTAGTGGAGCTGGCTGAGCGGGATGCGGAACTCGGCGGTCCACCCGAGGGAGTCGGTCTGCGTGGCCACGTCCCAGACGGCGTCCCACGCGGAATCCTCGTCGCCGTCATTGTAGATGGCGTAGTCCGCCTTGACGCCGGCGGGCGTCACCACGAACTCGAACCCGGAGCGCCGGTCGTGATACGAATCGATCATCACCGACACGCGGTCCGACTCGGGCAGGTCGTCCCGGCGCGACAGCAGGCTGATGATGCTGTCCGGATGCGGGTCGAAGTTCCGGACGAAGATGTAGAGGTGCTGCGGGTCGTAGAGCACCCGCGCCTCGGTGCGCACCTTGGGATCCGCGCCCTCGCTCGGGCGGGCCTCGAGGAACTGGGTGATGGGGGCCGCCAGCCGCCAGGCGGGCTCGTCGTCCCGGCCATCGAGTGCCGGGGGCGTGTCGGTGCGCGCGGCGCGGACCTCGGTGGAGCTGGCGGGCGGCACCGCCATCGGTGGCGGCACCATCGCCACGGTTTGCACCTGCAGGGCGAGCAGCATGCCGAGCATGGTCATGGCCGGGGTCTCTCAGGGTCGGGATGACGGTTGGACACTCGCCGGCGCGCGAGGGTTGGGCGTTTCACCGGGGGAACGGCCGGGGCCGAGGTTCGGGCCAGGGCCACGGGTCCACGCCGCGGCGCCCCGCGAGGCCGCGAACAGCGGCCTGGCGGATTTCCGGATCGGGGGACTCGAGCAGCCGGGTGAGTTCCTCGGTGCGCTCGCCCGCCTTGATCAGGGCACGCACCTGCGCGCGCCGGACCTTCGCATCCTGTTCCTTGCCGAGCGCGGCGCGAAGCGTCGGCAGGGCCGCCGCATCCGCGATTTCCGACAGCGCCCAGGCGGCGCGGAGCCGGACCTCCGGATCAGCATCGGTGAGCGCGACAACGAGCCCGCGAGGTGCGCTCGAGAGCTCGAGCTGGCCCAATGCCCAGGCCGCGGTGCCGCGCACGTCCGCATCGCGATCGCTGGCGAGGACCTGCCCCAGGCCCTCGGCGACGCTCGCGTCCTCGAGCTGGCCCAGCGCCCACGCGGCGGTCTCGCGGACGTCGGCATCCGCGTCGCCCCGGGCGGCGGCCAGCAGGGTGGCCGTGGCTCCGCGTGCCTCGATCTCGCCCAGCGCCCACGCGGCCATCTCCCGCACCTCGGGCGCCTTGTCGGCGCGCAGGACGGCCGCCAGCCCGTCCGCCGCGCTTCGTGCCTCGAGTTGCGCCAGCGCCCAGGCGGCGGTGCGGCGGACGGCTGCGACGTCATCCTCCTTGAGCACGCGAAGGAGTGCCGGCACCGCCGCTGCCGAGTCGAGACGTCCCAAGGCACCGGCTGCGGTCTCCCGGACCAGCGGGGCGTCGTCGCCGAGGGCGCTCATGGCGGGCCGCACGGCGCGGCCATCCCCAATCCGCCCAAGGGCCCACAGCGCATTGGCCCGCACGCCGGCGACCCGGTCACGGACCGCTCGGGTGAGCCCCTCCACGGCGCGCCGCGGCTCCTTGAGCCCGAGCCCGAGCGTGACTGCGATGCGGGTCCCGGAATCCGCCGCGCCCAGGCGGTCGAGGAGCCCGCTCGTCACCACCTCCGCTTCCTCCTCGGCGAGGAGGCGCACGGCCAGCTCGCGGGCGCACGGGTCCGCGTCCGCCACCGTCTCGAGGAGGAATTGCACGTCCGCCGCCGGAAGGGCGGTACGCCGGCTCCGGCGATCGTCGATGGCCGGCAAGAGTGTGGCCGGCGCATCGGCGCCCCAACCCCAGTTGCCGATGGCGCGGGCCGCGTAGGCGCAGAGCGCCGGGGCGGCGCCGCGGGCCGACGCGATGAGCGTACGCACATCGCGCGGCGCGGCCGTGATCACCGTCGCGGCCGGCACCTCGGGTGCTGCCGGCACCGCGAAGACGTGAGGCACCAGGGCCTCGGGCATGAGGGCGCCATCGGCCTCGGCCAGGCGCGTGGAGCCGGCGGGCAGGGCCGCCACGGTGGCGGCGAGGGCAAGCAGGGTGAGGCGTGGCATCGGGGCTTCTCCGATCGAGGGACGGCCGTGCTGCTGATTTTTCAGCACATCAAGCCAAACGAAAGGGGCGCCGCGGGAGTTTCAGGGCCACGCGGCGCCCCGGGATGAGGACAGGGTCAGGGGTACGGCCGCGGCCAGGGCCACGGCCACGGCCACGGGCCGCCGGCGTTGCCGCCCGCGAGCGCGGTGACGGCCGTGGCGCGGACCCGGGCGTCGCTGGAGTTGAGCATCTGCTCGAGCACGGGGACCGCCACCTCCCCCGCCTGTGCCAGGGCCTTGAGGATGCCCTCCTGCACGTCAGGGTCCTGCTCCTTCCGGAAGGCCGCATCGAGCGCACTCACGGCCTCGGGGTCGCGGATGGTGTAGAGGGCCCACGCGGCAGCGAGGCGGACATCCTTGGACTCGTCGCCGAGCGCGGCCAGCACGCCGGCCGGTGCCCGCTCAGGGCGGAGGCTCCCGATGGCCCAGAGCGTGACCTCGCGCGAGTCCGCATCGCCCCGCGTGAGGCTGGCGGTGAGCTCCTCGAGCGCCCCCTCCGCCCGCACCGAGCCGATGGCCCAGGTGATGGTGGTCCGGACCTCGGGGTCGCGCTCGGCCTTGAGGGCACGGCCCAGCGCCGCGGCCACGGCGGGGTTCCGGCGCGCATTGCCCAGCGACCAGGCGGCCATTTCGCGCACCGTCGAATCGCGGTCGCTGGTGAGGGCGGAGGCCAGGGCCTCAGCCACCGCATCGGTGCGGGCGTAGCGCGACAAGCCCCAGGCCGCCACCCGGCGCACCTCGGCACTCGAGTCGGTGCGCAGCAACCGCGAGAGGACAGTGGGACGGTCGTCGTCCCCGCCCTGCGCCGCGAGGAGCGCGTCGATCCGCTGCTCGGCCTCACGGTCGGTGGTCTGTTGCACCTGCTCAGTGCGCGTGTCCGTGTGCACCTCCTGACGCACCGCCGGAGCCGGGGCCACGGGCGTGGCCGGGGAGGCGGGCGTGGCCACGTCGGTGATGGCAGGGGTCGCCGTATCGGCCGATGACGCCTGCACCGGGGGCACGGACACGTGGGTCGGGGTGACTCGCGCGGCCTGCGGGACGGGCACCGCCGCTCCGACGAGCAGCGCCACCCCGGCCAGTGCGCCCACCAGAGAGGCGGACTGACGGCGGCTGGGCCCACGGCGGGCGAGATCGGGGTTCAGGATGGCGAGCATGCGCCCCTCGAATTCCTTGGGATGCGCCATCGCGAGCGCGACGGCCGGGGTGGTGGACTGGCGGACCGCCGTGACGATGTCGAGCAGGTGTTCCGCGTACGCGCTGGGCCGGGCGCCGAAGGTGAGCGCCAGGTCGTCACAGGCGCGCTCGCTCTCGGCGCGGAGGCCGCGGGCGGCGGTCCACACCAGCGGGTGGAACCAGTAGAGGGCGCAGGCCACGCGGCCCAGGGTGTGGCCCAGCAGGTCGCGCCGGCGGACGTGAGCCAGCTCGTGAATCAGCACGGCCGTGCGGCGCTCCGCGCTCCAGGCTTCGCTCTCCATGGGCAGCACCACCACCGGCCGGCGGAGGCCCGCCGCGAAGGGCATCTGCACGTCCCCGCTCCGCACCAGCCGGGGGGCGTCCGCCAGCCCCATGCGGTCGGCAATCTCATACAGCGGCGCTTCCCACGACGGGTCGTTCAACGGCGTGGCCCGCGCCACGATCCGCCGCACGGCCAGCGCCCCGAGGCCGAGCCGCGCGAGCAGCGCCAGCGCCACCACGGCCCACAGCCCAAGGAGCAGCGTCCCCGGCCCGGGAGGCGGCGTGCTGCCGGCACCAGCCACCAGGCCCTGGCGCGTGTCTGGCACCGGAGGGATCTCACGCCGCGCTTGCTCACTAGCCAGGCCCACTGCGCCCGCGTCCGTTGCCTCGGGCGCCGCCACGGTACCGGTCGACACCGCGGGCGCAGGCAGGATCGGCACCTCGAGCGGTCCCCACACGGCGAGGGCCGGGAGCACCATGATGGCGCCGAGGGCCACCAGCCACACCAGGTGACGGACGCCGGCCGCTGCCCGTTCCAGCGCCAGCGTGACCAGGCGCGCCAGCAGGAGGAGCAGCGTGGCCTTGAGGATAAAAAGCGCGGCGGGCAGCGCGGCCGGGGCCACGCGATTCACGTCGTGCAGGAGCTGGGTCAGCGGGGCGGTCATCTGGGCCTCCGTCACTGCTCGGTGGCGCGGGCCCGGCGGATCTTCTCCCGCAGGCGCGCAATCTCGGCGTCGGTCATGTCGGCATCGGAGAGGCGGAGGAGTGCGGTCACCGCCTCCTCGGGCGACCCCGCGAAGTAGGTGCGCACCACATGCTCCAGCGCATCCTCGCGCGCACGGTCGGTGGGGCGCGCCGGGAAGTACACGTAGCGCGGGCCGTCCTCGCGGTGCCCCACCAGCTTCTTCTCATCCAGGATCCGGAGCACCGAACGCACCGCCGAGTAGGTGGGCGGGTCCGGCATGGCCTGCATGATCTCGGCGACGGTCGACTCGCCCTTCCGGTAGAGGATCTCCATGACCTGCCGCTCGCGGCGGCTCAGGTCATCGGTGGGGGCGCGCTTGGCCATGACGGACTCCAGGAAACCAGGGGCGAAGCCTTCGCAACCAGCGGATGCGGACGTGCTGATATTTCAGCATACGGTGACAAAAGTCAAGAGTTTCAGCCGCGGAACGTGAGGGCTGAGCGGGTCGTGCGCGAATTCCGGTCGCCATTACGGCCGTGCCGCGAAGGGCGAGCGGGGCTCCCTGTCCCGCAAAGACCGCGGCCCCGGATGTAGTGTCCGGGGCCGCGCGTGGGTGTTGCCGATCAGGGGCGCCGAGGCGTCCTGGTCAGGCGCTCACCCGCATTCCGAGAAGCCGCACACATGGCACTTGTTGCATCCCTCGGCGAACTCGAGCTGCGAGCCGCAGTCGGGGCAGGCACCGGCGAGGACGGGCTCGTTCTTGTGGGAGAAGAACTCCACCTGCGCGGCCGCCTCACCCGAGGGGCGAACCGCGACGGGCGCCGGCTGCGCCGTCAGCGTCCCGAGCGTGGGCAGCTGCTGGCCGGGCAGGAGCTCCTGCTGGATACCCTGCTTGTCCTGCATCCACCGCTCGATGGCGATGCCCACCGCATCCGGCACCGAGAGGACCTTATTGGGCCCGAGACCGATGGCGCGATCCGAGCTGATGCCGCGGATCTGGCGGTGGAGCTCCTTCATGGGAATGCCGGACCGGAGGGCCAGCGAGATGAGGCGGCCCATGGCTTCCACGTCCGCCATGATGGCGCCGCCCGCCTTGCCGAGGCTCATGAACACCTCAAACGGCTGGCCCTTCTCGTCCTCCGTGATGGTGACGTACAGGGTGCCAAGCGGGGTCTCGATGCGCCGGGTGGTGCCGCGCAGGCTCTCGGGGCGCGAGCGCTTCTGGCGGCGCTGCAGGCTCTCCGCCTCGAGCTCGAGGACGAGCTTGCGCAGCCGCTCGTTCTCGGCCCGCACCTCGGCCAGCTCCCCGTGCAGGTCGGCGGCATCCATCCGCTCGCCGCTCGGCGTGAGGGCGAGGTCGGCGCGGGCCTCGGCCTTGCCGGTGCTGGTGGCCTGCTCCGCCACCTTCTTGGCGGTGGAGCCGGTGGAGAGCACCTGCATGTCGCGGCTGCCGTCGCGGTAGACGGTGACGCCCTTGCAGCCGAGGTGGAAGGCGAGGCGGTAGATCTCCTCGACGTACTCCTCGGTGGCATCGTTGGCGAAGTTGCAGGTCTTGGAGATGGCCGAGTCGTTGTGGGCCTGGAACGCGGCCTGCATCCGGATGTGCCACTCCGGCT
>JBGAOL010000216.1:0-8004 GCA_044221825.1 Gemmatimonadales bacterium | reverse complement strand
CGCACCGTGGTGAGGCCGAGCCCGTAGTTGAGGAGCACGAACGGGAAGAGCGGCGACATCCGCAGCAGCAGCACGATCCGGAGCCCGTCCTCCCCGATGGCCCGGTCCACCGCCGCGAAGCGGGGGTACCGGGCCGCCACCCGGCTCACCGCGTCCCGCGCCAGGTAGCGCGCAATCAGGAAGGAGAGCGCCGCCCCCGTGGTGGCCCCCACGAAGACCACCACGCTCCCCACCCCCACGCCGAAGAGCACCCCGGCCGCGAGCGTCAGCAGGAGTCCCGGCACCAGCGCCACCGCGAGCAGCGCGTAGAGGCCCGCCACCGCCACCGGCCCCCACAGGCCGAGGGCCGCCACCCGGGCGGGCAGCGACGGGAGGAGCGGCCGCACCTCGCGCCAGGCGAGCAGCAGCAGCACCAGGATCGTGCCCGCCAGCAGCCACTTCCCGAGCGCGCTAGCTCGCAAGCGCCCCTCCGCAGCTCGAGCCGGCGCCCGCCGTGCAGCCGAAGCAGTGCGGCCCCACCACGATGGGCCGGCCGGCGAGCGCGGCCGCCTCGAACGCGTGGATGGTCTGCGGCCGGGTCCGGTCCACCGGCAGGTCGAGCATCTGGTTGAAGTCGCAGTCGTGGAGGGTGCCGTCCCAGGCCACGGACAGGGTGTCGCGACACATCACGCTGGCGGCCGCGGCGGGGTTGTAGGCGCGCACCAGCCGGTCCAGGTACGCGGCAGTCTGGCCCCGCGCCTCGAGGTGCTCCAGGAAGCGGCTGATCGGCATGTTGGTGATGGTGAACAGCTGGGTGAAGACGATCCCGTGCTCTTCCCGGAGCCGCGCCTTCCACTCCGCCTCCGCCGCGCCCTGCTCCGGTGGCAGGAAGGCGCCCACGGGGTTGGTGACCAGGTTCAGGATCAGCCCCGAGCCGGGCTGCCCGTAGCCCACCGCGTTCAGGTCCTTGAGCGCGGCGATCGAGTCGGCGAAGACGCCCTCGCCGCGCTGGCGGTCGGTCTCCCGGGCCTGGTAGTAGGGAAGCGAGGCCACCACCTCCACCCCGTGCTCCGCCAGGAAGGCGGGGAGGTAGCGGTAGTTCGGGAGCTGGGTGATGGTCAGGTTGCAGCGGTCGATCACCCGGCGGCCCAGGCCGCGCGCCGTGGTGACGAGGCGCCGGAAGTCGGGGTGGATCTCGGGAGCGCCACCGGTGATGTCGAGCACCGGGATGGCATGCGCGGCCAGCACGCGGAGGCAGGCGTCCACCGTCTCGGGGGCCATCACCTCGGTGCGCGCGGGCCCCGCGTCCACGTGGCAGTGATGGCAGGCCTGGTTGCAGCGCTTGCCGAGGTTCACCTGCAGCACACCGATCCCCGTGGCATGGAGGGGCCACAGGCCGTGCCCGGCCAGCGCCTCCTCGAAACGCCGTCCCACCGGCACCTCGGCCAGGCGGGCCCGCTGCGCCGCGCCGGGCGCGAGCGGGTGGCGCTGCTGCGCCAGGGTGGGCAGGAGCGGCACTACATCCCCAGCCGCTCGAGATGGTTCCGCATCTGCACGCCGTGCACCAGCGAGGCGCCGCCCCGGATGGCGGCGGCCACGTGGACCGCCTCGGTCATCTGGGCCTCGTTGCTGCCCTTCTCGAGGCAGTCGGTGCTGTAGGCGTCGATGCAGTAGGGACACTGCACCGCGTGCGCCACGGCGAGGGCGATGAGCGCCTTCTCCCGCGCCGAGAGCGTGCCGGGGGCGAAGACGGCGCCGTACCAGGCGCTGAATTTCTCCCACAGCTCGGGCGAGCCCTTGCCCAGCTCCGCGAAGCGGGCCAGGTCCGGGGCGTGGTAGTAGTGCTCATGGTCCGGCATGGGAGCCTGTAGGCCAGGGGGAACGGATGCCCGGGACGGCGGCATGGACGGAGAACAGATAGGCGGGCCGGGCGCGGCGGGCAAGCGTCACCGCCGGGGCGTACCGGGGCTCACCGTCAGCTCCACGTTTCCGGGCATGCCGCATTCCGCGCTCTGGTGGCCGGGGCCGCCTCACACTAGGTTCGAGGCCGCATCCCCCTCCCGGGAGAGGGGCGGCCTTGGCCGTGCCCCGGGAGACCAGCCCTGTCCGAGGTTGCCGCATGCCCGTTGCCTACGCGATCGATCCCGAGCACCACCTCGCCGTCGCCCGCCTCCATGGGGTGGTGGAGGACCGCGACGTGGTGGCGCTGGCCCGGGCGCTCGCCGCCGCCCGCACGGAGGGGCCGGGACTGGCGCAGCTGTTCGACCTGCGCGGCATCACCCGGGCGGCGGTGGCCCCCCGGGTCATCGAGGCCGCCGGCCGGCTTGGCGGCTGCGGGCCGGGCACCCGCCGGGCCTTCGTCACGGCGTCGACCGTGGTGTACGGGCTGGTGCGCACGTACCAGAACTGCGGCGAGGAGGATGCCGAGTGCGGCATCTTCGCGCGGGTGGAGGAGGCGCTGGCCTGGCTGGGGGCCGCGGGAGCGCGGGCGGCCGCGCTGCTCGAGCGGCTGCCGGGGGCCGCCCAGCCCGCCTGACCCCGTACGCGCGACACCCCGCCCGGCGTTTGCCGGGCGGGGTGTCGTGTGTCATGGAGCGGACCGGGATCGAACCGGCGACCCCCTGCTTGCAAAGCAGGTGCTCTCCCAGCTGAGCTACCGCCCCCGGGCGGGGGAACAATAGCCAGCGCGCGCCCGTTCGGCCACCGGGCCCGCCTCAGGGGCTGGCGCGGAACTGCCCCACCAGCGCCGTCAGCCCCGAGGAAAGCTCCGCCAGCCCGGTGCTGGTGCGCGCCACCTCCTCCGACCCCTCGGAGATGTGCGCGCTGCGGTTGCTGATCGTCACCAGGTCCTTGCTGATCTCCTGGGCCACCACGCTCTGTTCCTCCGCCGCCGTGGCGATGGCGTGGTTCATGGCCTCGATCCGGTGCACCGCCGCGTCGATCCCGTCGAGTGCCTCCCGCGCCGCGAGCGCCTCCTGGACCGTGGCCTGCGCCCGGGCGCGGCCCTCGAGCATCGCCGCCGCCGCCTCGCTCGCCCGGTCCTGCAGCTCGGTGACGATCCGCGCGATCTCCCGCGCCGATTCCCGGGTCTGGGTGGAGAGCGTCCGCACGTTGCCGGCCACCACGGCGAAGCCCCGCCCCTGCTCCCCCGCGTGCGCCGCCTCGATGGTGGCGTTGAGGGCCAGCAGGCCCGTCTGCTGCGCGATGTCCTCGATCACCTTGAGCACCTGCCCGATGCTGGTGCTCGACTCGGCCAGCCGCTGCACCAGGTCGGCGCCCCGGTCCACCTCGGTGGCCAGGCCGTCGATCGCGCGGTGCACTTCCTCCACCACCGCGCGGCTCTTCCCCGCCGCCGCGTTCACCTCGTTGATCGCCTCCACCGCGCCCGCCGTGCTGCGGGCCACCTCGGTGACCGTGGCGGCCATCTCCGTCATCGCGGAGGACACCTGCCCAGTCTGGGCGTTGAGCTCGCTCACGGAGTGCGTGCTGGCCTGCACCACCGAGCTGGTCCGCCCGGCCATCCCCGCCACCTGCTGGGCGGAGTCGTCGATCCGGGCCACGACGGCCTGCAGGCGGTGGTCCACCATGCTGAACGCCAGCTCCAATTCCCCGAGGTCGTCACGGCGCCCGGTGAGGACGTACTGCGCCACGATGTCCCGGTGGATGCCCCGGGCGTGCCGGACCAGCCGCCGCAACGGCCACGTCACCACCAGCGCGGCCAGCGCCAGCACCCCGAAGCCGGTGGCGCCCGCCTCGGCCATCTGTGGCCACGAGAGGCCGGCCTGCCGCTGCAACACCCACCCGGCGGCCAGGAACGCCAGCCCGCCCGCGGCAAACAGCCGCGACAGGAGGCCCGGCGCGCGCCACAGCAGCAGCCACGCTGGCACGCCGCGGTTCAGCAGCCCGTAGACGAGCTCCGCGCGGCGCACGCTGGCGCGCTGGGGGGCTGTCCGCACCGACTGGTATTCGTGGAGCGCCCCATCGCGCTGGATCGGTGTGGCAAACGCATCCACCCAGTAGAACCCGCCGTCCTTGCACCGGTTCTTCACCAGCCCGATCCAGGACTGCCCGGTCTTCAGCGTGTCCCACAGCATCTTGAACGCCACCCGCGGCATGTCGGGGTGGCGCACGATGTTGTGCGGCTCGCCCAGCAGTTCCTCGGGCGCGAACCCGCTGATCTGGACGAACGTCTCGTTGATGTAGGTGATCCGCCCCTTCGGGTCGGTGGTGGAGAGGATGACCTCCCCCGGCTTCACCACGCGCTCGCGGTCGGTGACGGGCAGGTTCTTGCGCACTCGGTCAGCTCCAAGGAACAGGGTATGCCTTGGCTGAGTTTCGGCCGCAGCCCGGCCAAACCTGAGGAGCGAGTGATGAAGGCGGCTTCAGGGCGCGCGACGGCCCCGCCGCGAGGCCGTCAGCCGGCGGGCGCGGCGGGGACCGTGCGCTCGGCCAGCAACTCCCGCAGCTGCTCGATGGTGACGGGCTTGGCCAGCACCCCGTCCATCCCCGCCTCGCGGCAGAGGCGATGCTCCTCCGCGGTCACGGAGGCCGTGAGCGCCACGATGGGGACCTGCGCCATCTCGCCCGGCAGCGCGCGGATGGCGCGGGCGGCCCCGAAGCCGTCGAGCACCGGCATGTGGCAGTCGAGGAGCACCAGGTCGTAGCCGCCGCCCCGGGCCTTGGCGAGCGCCTCCGCCCCGTCCACGGCCGTGTCCACGCGACAGCCGAGCTTCTTGAGCATGCGCGTGGCCACCGCCAGGTTCACGCTCGTGTCGTCGGCGTGGAGGACGCGGGTGCCCGCCCCGGTCGCGGGTGCCGCCGCGGCGGCCCGCGGCGGCACCGCGGCAACGAGCTCGGGCTCGGTGTGGGTGGGCAACGGCAGCTCGCACCAGAAGGTGCTGCCGGCCCCCGGCATGCTCTCCACGCCCACGCGTCCGCCCATCAGCTCCGCCAGCTGGCGGCAGATGGCCAGGCCCAGCCCGGTGCCCCCGTATTCCCGGGTGGTGGAGCTGTGCGCCTGCGTAAAGCTCTCGAACACCGCATCGAGCCGGTCGGCGGGGATGCCGATGCCGGTGTCGCGCACGGCGAGGCGGATGCCGCCACCCGCGCCGGCCGGCCCGAGGGTCACCCAGATGGTGCCCTCGCGCGTGAACTTGATGGCGTTGCCGATGAAGTTGGTGAGCTCATGGCGCACCCGGCCCGGGTCCCCCTGCACGGCGGCGGGGGTGCCGGGTTCGGCGCGGAAGAGGAGCGCCAACCCCTTGGCCTCGGCGGCGGCGCGCAGGAGCGCCACCACGTCGCGGGTGGCACGGGTGGGATCGAAGGGGATGGCCTCGAGGGTGAGCTTGCCGGCCTCCACCTTGGAGAAGTCCAGGATGTCGTTGAGCACGCCGAGCAGGTGGGCACCGGAGCGATGGATGGTGTCCACCATCTCCCGCTGCGCCGGCGCGAGGTCCTCGTGCAGCAGCAGCTCGGCCATGCCCAGCACCCCGTTCATCGGGGTGCGGATCTCGTGGCTCATGGTGGCCAGGAAGGCACTCTTGGCGCGCGTGGCCGCCTCCGCGCGCTCTCGGGCCTGCGCCAGCTCCCGGTCCGCTTCGTGCCGCTCGGTGAGGTCCAGGTAGATGAACATGAGCCGGGGCGGATGCCCCGGCTGGAAGACCGGCGCCGCCGACACGGCAACCGGCACGCGGCTCCCGTCCTTTCGCAGCCGGACCATCTCCCGGCCCTGCACGTGCTCCCCGGCGGCCACCTGGGCCCAGAGCGCCTGGGCGTCGGCCAGGGCCCTCCGGCGGGACCACGGGCACGCGCTGCCCGAGCACCTCGAACGCCGCCCAGCCGAAGAGCTGCTGCGCCCCCGCATTCCACTCGCGCACCGTCCCGTCGGGGTCGATGACCACCAGCGCCAGCGGGGCATGATCGACCAGCAGGCGGAGTTCCGTGGAGGTCTGCGCCAGCGCCTGCTCCGCCAGGGTGCGCTGCGCCAGGTGCAGGCGCGCCAGCTGCGTCAACGACACCCCGAGGACCAGCGCCAGCAGTAGTGCGCCGAGGTTCAGGGCCCAGCCCCGCGCGTTGGCCAGCGCCTGGGCCGCGGCGGCGTGGTCGAGGCGGTCCTGCTGCCGCCGCACCAGCCCCTCGACGCTGCCATGAATGGCCTGGTCGTTGACCAGGTCGGCCAGCATCCGGCCGTTCACGGTGATCGCGTCGGCCGCGAGCAGGCGGGTGGCGATGAGCAGCCGCACCTCGCCCGCAAGCTGGCGGGTGGGGGCGTCCCCCTCGAAGCGGTCCAGCCCGGCGAGCGCCGTATCCAGCCGCAGGCGGGCGGCGTGCACCAGGCTCAGGTAGCCATCGCCGGCGGTGGCGGCCCACCGGGCCTCGGCGCTGCTGTGGTCGGCCATGGCGTCCCGGAGGTCGAGCAGGCGGTGCACGTTGGCGCCGGCCACCCGTCCCTCCGTGGCCGCCGCGCGCGCGCGCGACGACTCGAGCAGGCTGAACAGCGTGACGAGGCCCAGCCCGAGCGTGGCCAGCCACGCCCCGACCTGCCATCCCCGCCGTGCGATCCGCGAACCTGGCACCCACCCCCTCCGATTCCGAGGCACCCCCTTGCCCGGCCAAAGGCCGGGGTGTCTCCGGGTTATCGGTCCGACAGGTTCACTCCTGAATAGCCAGACCAGGACGCCCCGACCTTGGACAGGCCGGGGCGGGGGTTTGATTGGGGACCTAGGGGCCCGCCTGCAGCGCCTGGCGGAGGAGTTCGCGGACGGCACGCACTTCCCGGCCCGGCGGGAGGAGCAGGAGACGGCTGCCGGCCGGCGGGTCGAGGGGACGGTCGGCGACGAGGAGGTCGGCAGGATGGTCGGGGGCGTCGCGGACCACCTCGAACCGCAACCGACGGAGCTCCGCGGTGACGAACGCGGCGATGCGGGCATCCTGCACCGCCACGGCGGCCCGGAGCCGCTCCCCGGCGGCGAGCCCCGGGCTCGGGGCCAGCGGGAGCCGGAGCGTGAAGGTGGTGCCGGCCCCCGGGGCCGACTCCAGCTCCACCGTCCCGCCGGCATCGCGCACCAGGCCATGCACCAGCGACAGGCCGAGCCCGGTGGAGATGCCGCGCGGCTTGGTGGTGAAGAACGGCTCGAGGCAGCGGCGGCGCACCTCCTCGGTCATCCCCGGACCCGTGTCGGTCACGCTCAGCACCAGGTCGTCCGCCTCGCAGCGGATGCGGAGGGTCACCACGCCCGGGCTGCCGGCCCCGATGGCGTCCCCGGCGTTCTGGACCAGGTTGAAGACGGCCTGGGTGAGGGCGGCCTTGCCGATCACCACGCGGGCCTCGGCGCACCCGTCGAAATCCACCGTGAAGCTGACGGACCGCGGCAGGCAGTTGCGCAGCACCGCCTCGGTGTCGGTCCACCAGGCCCCGACCTCGGTGACCTCCGCCGGCGCCGGGGTGGCGGGGTCGAGCGCCAGCAGCCGGAGCCCCGCCGCCAGCCGGCGCAGGTACTCCGCGGTGGTGCCGATCGCCTCGAGCTCGCCCCGCGCCTGTGCCGGGAGCGGCATCTGCCCCAGCGCGGACAGCCGCACGCGGAGCGGCATGAGGAGGTTGCCCATGTCGTGGCCCAGCCCCGCCGCCAGCGTCCCGAGGGCCACGAGCCGCTCCGACAGCCGGAGCTGCGCGTGCGAGGCCTCGAGCTCCCCGGTGCGCTCCTCCACCAGGCGTTCCAGGTGCTCCTGGTGCTGGCGCAGGCGCTCCTCACTGGCGGCGCGGGCCGCCTCGGCGCGGGCCCGCTCCAGCCGCAGGTGCACCCGGGCCCCCACCTCGGTCAGCAGCACCAGGTCGTCGGCGCGCCAGCGGGTGGGGGTGCCCCGCGTCACCGCCAGCAGGTAGGCCAGCCGGCCGTCTGTCAGGCAGGGTGCCAGCAGGAGCGCCCGCGTGCCCCAGGCGGCGTGCGCGGCGGCGCACGCCGAGGTGCGGGCGTCCTCCTGCACGTCGTCCACGGCCACCGGGTGGCCCCGCGCCAAATCGGCCAG
>JBGAOL010000215.1:0-7147 GCA_044221825.1 Gemmatimonadales bacterium | reverse complement strand
CCCAGCGCCACGACGCCCGGCGGGGCATCCGCCGGCTCCATGAGGCAGACCAGCACCCCTGCAGGCGCGGGCGTGAGGTCACGACGGTCCGCCACCACCAGGTCCGCCCCGGCCGCCTGCGCCGGCTCGTGCGCCACGTCGTAGGCCAGCGCGCGGAGCTCGTGCGTCACCAGCGCCCGGAGCCGCGCGTCGGCCAGGTGCACCACCGCCCGTCGCCGCGGGCCCGGTGCCGGTTCTCCGGGGGGCGTCGCCGTCGGCAGCACCAGCCGGAAGGTGCTCCCCGCGCCCGGCGCCGACTCCACCTCGAGCGTCCCCTCCGCATCCCGCACCAGCCCGTACACCAGCGCGAGCCCGAGGCCGGTGGACATCCCCCGCGTCTTGGTGGTGAAGAAGGGTTCGAGGCAGCGGCGACGCACCTCCTCGCTCATCCCGGGCCCGTCGTCGCTCACGGTGAGGTGTACCCGGCCGTCCACGGCGGACGCCGCCACCGTCACCCGCGTGCCAACGGTGTCGCGCATCGCGTCGCCGGCGTTCTGGACCAGGTTGAAGACCGCCTGGAACAGCGCCGCGCGCGGCATGCGGACCCAGAGCGGGGCGGACGGCGCCTCCCACTGGAGCCGCACCCCGCGCGGCAGCACGTTCCGGAGCAGCGGCTCCGCCTCCTCCCACCAGGCGCCGAGCTCCACCCGCTCCCGCGCCGCCGCCCGCTCCGGGTCGAGCGCCAGCAGCCGGAGCCCGCCCGCCAGCCGCTGCAGGTAGTCGGCCGCGCTCCGGATCCCCGCCACCTCCGCCTGCGCTGCCTCCGGCAGCTCCATGCGGCGCAGCGCGTCCAGCCGGACCCGCACCGGCACCATGAGGTTCCCCATGTCGTGCCCGAGCCCCGCCGACAGCGTGCCGAGCGCCGCCATCCGCTCCGCGATCCGGAGCCGCTCCTGCGACTCGTGCAGCGCCGCGGTGCGTTCCTCCACCAGCCGCTGCAGCTCCTCGCGGTGCAGCCGCAGCTCCTCCTCGATCTGCTTCCGCTCGGTGATGTCCACCCCCGTGGCGATCACCTTGTGGACCTGGCCGCTCGCGTCGCGGAGCGGCACGGCGCTCACCTCCACCAGCCGCGTCCGGCCCCGGCCGTCCTCGAAGCGGAGCTCCTCGTTCCATACCGGCGCGCCGAGGCGGGCGGCGCGCTGCATCGGCAGGTCGGCGGGGATTGCCTCGCGCCCGTCCGCGGTGAGCCAGCGGCCGGCCGGCGCCTCGCCCGTCGGGGCGGTGGCGGAGTGGTTGGCCTCGTTCGCCACGCCCAGCAGCCGCGACGCGAAGTCGTTGCCGGTGATCCGGGTGCCGGGCAGGTCGTGCGCCGTCCACACCGCGATCGGGAGGATCTGCATCAGCGTGCCGATCTCGTCCGCGCGGGCGCGCTCCGCCCCTGCGAGCTGCTCGATGGCCCGCCGCGCCGCCACCTGCGCGGAGACGTCGCGGAAGTAGCAGACCAGGCCGTGGCGGCCGTCGGGCTCGGGGATGCGGTCCAGGCGCCACTCGTAGTACTCCGTCACGCCGGTGTCCGCCCGCACCTCCGAGCGTTCCGCCGCGACGTACGACTCCCCCGTGGCCAGCGTGTGCCGGAAGACACCCACCAGCTCGTCCGCGAACGCCGGCGGCCACAGGATGCGGATGATCTCCTCGAAGTCCCGGCCTTCCACGCCGCCGGGGATGTCCCCGAAGACGGGGCGCGCCACCGGGTTCACGTGGCGGATCCGGAAGTCGCTGTCCACCATGTAGAGCCCAAGGGGCGCCTGGTTCACCAGCGCCTCGACCCGCGCCATGTGCGCCCGCACCTCCGCCGCCGCCCGCATCCGCTCGGTGAGGTCGAAGAAGTAGCACACCACCCCGAACCGCCCGTCCGGCAGCACCATCCGCTCCACCCGCCAGTCGTACGACTCGGTGGCGTCCACGTTGCCCCGCGCCTCGGTGGTGTCGGGCGAGTGGTACGGCTCCCCCGTCGCGAGCACCCGCTGGAACACCCCGATGGCTTCCGACGCGAACGGCTCCGGCCACACCGTCCGGAGCACCTCCGCGAAGTCCCGGCCGATCAGCGGCTCCACGCCCGCGAAGACCTTCCGGCTCCCCGCGCTCACCTCGATGAGCCGGAAGTCGGCGTCCACCACGTACACCCCGAACGGCGCGTTGGCGATGAGGCCGTAGATGGTGTCGTGGGCGCGCTGCAGCGCGCCCAGCGCCTCGTGCCGCACCCGCGCCAGCCGGAGCTGGGCCTCCACTCGCGCCAGCAGCTCCCGGGACGAGAACGGCTTCACCAGGTAGTCGTCCGCCCCCTCCCGCCGCCCCGCGATCGACGCCTCCTCGCCCGCCCCGCGTCGGCCCGCGATCGTCGCCTCCTCCCCGGCCCGGGCCGAGAGCATGATGACGGGGAGCGTCCGCGTGGCCGGCTCCTCGCGCAGGGCGCGGAGCAGCCCCACGCCGTCGAGCCGCGGCATCATCACGTCGGTGAGCACCAGGGCCGGCCGCTCCCGTGCCACCGCGGCCAGCGCCGCCTCGCCGTCGGCCACCGGCACCACCCGGTAGCGGCCGCCGAGGAGCCGCGTCAGGTAGCCGCGCAGGTCGGCGTTGTCGTCCGCCACCACGAGCGTGGGGCGCTCGCCCGCCTCCTCGCCCTCGGGCGCGGGCGGGTGCGGCAATTCCTCGGCCACCGAGGTCCCCGGCGTGTTGCCGAGCCAGCCGGTGGCCTCCTCCACGTAGGCGGCCGCCATGGAGCCGGCAGGATCCGCCGCGCGCGCCGGGCGGAGCCGCTCCGCCGGCAGGTGGTCCGTGCCGAACGGGAGCCGGACCGTGAACTCGCTCCCGTCGCCGAGCACGCTCCGCACCCCCACCGTCCCGCCATGGAGCCGCACCAGCTCCGCCACCAGCGCCAGCCCGATCCCCGTGCCCTCGTGCGTCCGCCCCCGGCTCCCCTCCACCCGGTAGAACCGCTCGAACAGCCGAGGCAGCGCCTCGGCGGGGATGCCGGTGCCGGTGTCGCCGATGCTCAGCTCCGCCGCGCCCTGCACGGCGCGGAGCTCCACCCGCAGCTCGCCGTCGAAGGTGTGCTTGAAGGCGTTGGCAAGGAGGTTGAGGACCACCTTCTCCCACATGTCCCGGTCCACGTACACCGGCTCGGGGAGCGGCGGGCAGTCGAGCACCAGCCGCATCCCCGCCTTTTCCACCGCCGAGCGGAACGAGCTGGCCAGGTCCATGGTGACGGCCGCGAGGTCCGTCGGCTCGAACGCCGCCTGCACCCGCCCGGCCTCGATGCGGCTGAAGTCGAGCAGCGTGTTGACCAGCTTGAGCAGCCGCCGCCCGCCGCGCTCCGCCACCGCCAGCTCCGCCGCCAGCGTGCCCCCGAGCGGGCCGTGCGCGCCGCGGAGCGCGTCCTGCAGCGGGCCGAGGAGTAGGGTGAGCGGGGTGCGGAGCTCGTGGCTCACGTTGGAGAAGAAGGTGGTCTTGGCGCGGTCGAGCGCGGTGAGCGTGTCCGCCCGGCGCTTCGCCTCCTCGTACGCGTCCGCGATGGCGATGGCCGCGCCGATCTGGTTGGCCACCAGCCGCAGGAAGCCCCGGTACGCCTCGTCAGGCACGCGGTAGGGATTCAGT
The DNA here is from genome assembly GCA_044221825.1 of Gemmatimonadales bacterium. Taxonomy (GTDB): domain Bacteria; phylum Gemmatimonadota; class Gemmatimonadetes; order Gemmatimonadales; family GWC2-71-9; genus JADJOM01. The sequence continues at coordinate 3,514 of JBGAOL010000215.1, read as the reverse complement.
CCCACCCCACGCCCCGCCCGGCAGGTCGCCGAAGCGCGCCGCGAGGTCCGCCACCAGCACCGGCGCCTGCCGCTCCAGCGCCTCGGCCACCGGCCACGGGGCATCCCGGTGGAGTGCGAAGGACGCCGGCGCCGCCGCGTGGCCCGCCGGCAGCTGGGCCGCGCCGGTGAGCTGGGCGCGCTGGGTGCCCGGCTCCGTCATGTAGAGCAGGGCAAATGGCAGGTCCTTCGCCGCTCCCGCCAGCGCGAAGGCGCTCCGGGTGCACACGTCGCGCCAGTGATGCACGTCGATGGTGGCGGCCGCCAGGTCGCGCAGCAGCGTCAGCTGTCGCTCGCCGATCACCCGCTGGGTATCGTCGGTGTTGGCGCAGATGATGCCGCCCGGCTGCCCGTGGTGCTCGGGGATCGGCGTGTAGGAGAAGGTGTAGTACGTCTCCTCCGGGTAGCCGCTCCGCTCCATGATCAGGAGCTGCGCCTCGACGTACGTGCCCTCGTCCCCCGTCATGGCCTTGGCCAGGAGCGGCTGGATGTCGTCCCAGATCTCCGACCAGACCAGCGCGGTGGGCTGTCCCAGCGCCCGCGGGTGCTTCCCGCCGATGATCGAGAGGTAGGCGTCGTTGTAGAGGTAGGTGAGCTCGGGCCCCCAGCCGATCCAGATGGGCTGGCGCGAGCTGAGCATGATGCGGACGGCGGTCTTGAGGCTGTCGGGCCAGGTGGCGGGGGGGCCGAGCGGGGTGCGCTCCCAGTCGAAGGCGCGGATCCGCTCCCCCATCTCCCCGCCCCCCAGCAGGAAGGCGAGCGCGCCGGGCGGCGTGGTGCGACCCGACGGCCGGGCCACGGCGTCAGGCGCCACGGGGGTCCGTCAGGCGGCCGGGGCGTGGAGTGGATGGTGCCCGGGGAGAGTGGATGCGTCGGCCGAGGGGCGGCATGCCCCCAGTCTACGCCGCGCTGGTGGGGGGGAACATTCCACCAAGGGGGTAGGGCCGCTCCCGCCCGCCCGGGGGCGGGAAAGGACCCCGGCTCCGGTCCCTCAGGGCCCCCGCAGCACCGGCCGAGTGAGGCAGGTGGGGCCGCCCTCCGCCTTCCACGAGATCTCGGCCCCCACGTACGTCTCCACCGTGCACCCCGCCTTCCGCAGCAGCTCGGTGGTGCCGGGGTTCCCCTCGAGCATCAGGCAGCGCCGGGGCGCCAGCGCCAGCACGTTGGTGCCCATGGTGGCAAACTCCGCGGCCGGCACGTCCAGCAGCTGCAGCCCGCGGTCGAGGAGCAGCTGCCAGAAGGGCACCGGCAGCAGCGGCTGGTGCACCACCGCCAGGTCCCGGTCCACCAGGCTGATGAGCGACATGAGGTGGAGGCACGCGTCGGGGCCCGTGTGGTACGGCAGCTCCACGGGAATCACCGTCACCTCCGGCCCGAGCGCCTCACGCAGCTGCCGCACGCCCTCCAGGTTGGTGCGGAAGCCAAGCCCCACGCAGAGGGTGCGCTCGTCGAGCCAGAGACAGTCGCCCGCCTCCGCCAGCGCGCCGCCGTGGAGCCGGTAGCACACCGGCACCCCCGCCCGCTCCAGCGACCGCCCGATGGCCTCCTCCTCGCCCCGGCGCAGCGCCTTGCCCATGCGGAGCAGGATGGCGCCGCGGTCGGTCACCAGCACCGGGTCGTGGCAGAAGAGGGCATCGGCGTGGTCGGCCAGCGGCTCATCGTGCACCAGCACTTCCGCGCCCGCCGCCGCCAGGACCCCGACGAACGCCGCGTGCTCCGCCCGCGCCGTGGCCAGGTGGGGCGTGGCCGTGTAGTGCCACCGGTGCGCGTCCGCCGTCCCGAACGCCGCATCGGGCGCACGGACCATCACCTTCCGGAGCGGCGCCACCATCGACTGCGCGCCATAGGAGCGTGTGGGCATGCCGGAAGGTTACAGGCGGCGGGGCGGGGCCGTAAGGCGGGCGCGCGCGCAAGTCCCGCCCCCCTCGTTACGCCGAGGACTCTCATCCCCAGGATCATCTCCCCACCCACGATCCCCTTCCCCCCACGTACGTAGGGGCCGAATATATTCGGCCCCTACAAACGATACGCGACGCCATGCGCCCGTGGTTGGCGCGTTGCCAGGGCAAGCCTCCCGAACCCTCCGCGATGGTCAGCTCGATCCCGGACTCAGAGGTACGACCACCACCACGCCCGCCCCGCCCGCTTCCGCTCGCCGAACCACCGCGTCGCCGGGTAGAGCACCAGCAGCACCAGCCCCCACGCCAGGTACACCGCCGGCAGCTTCACGCCGTACGTCGCCGGGAAGAAGAAGTAGAGGCGGGCCAGGTCGCCGGCGGCGTGGCCCTGCAGCAGGCCCACGCCGAGCGCCAGCGCGTGCACCAGGTAGATGTGGGCCACGTAGAAGAAGAGCGGCGCGCGCCCCAGCGTGCGGCACCACTCCGCCACCCGCCACCCGCGCGGATAGCGCAGCGACAGCAGCAGCAGCACCGGCCCGAGCGTCATCAGCAGGTACGCCAGTGACGGCGGGTACTTGGTGACCCGAAGGAACGACAGCACCGTGAGCCCCGGCGTGGCCTGCGGCGCCCAGGGGGACGGGTCGCCGTAGCCGTCGAGGGCCCGCAGCACCAGGAACGCCGCCACGGCGCCGAGCCCGAGCTGCCGCAGCCGCCGGCGGGCCTCGGCGGTGCCCGCGTTGAGCAGCGGGCCGAGCGCAAAGCCCAGCGCCATGACCCCGATCCAGGGCAGCACCGGATACACCACCAGCACCGGCACCCCGGCCAGCGGCCCGCTCACGTGGAGCAGCGCCCACACCGCGCCGAGCGGACCGAGCTGCTCCGGCGCCACGCCGTCGAGCAGGTTGTGGCCCGCCACGAGGACCAGGCCGATCGTCGCCACCCACCGGATCGGGAGCGTCACCAGCCCGGCCAGCACCAGCATGGCGACGCCGATGGCCCAGATCACCTGCGCGATCGCGCCCATCTCCCAGGTCAGGTTGAAGTACCAGCCCAGGCTGATCACCGTGAACTCGAGCAGCACCAGCCAGAGCCCGCGCCACAGCAGGAACTGCGACAGCTGCCCGCAGGTCCGCCGCTGCCCGCCGAGCCAGGCGCCGGCGCCGGCCAGCAGCACGAAGGCGGGGGCGCAGAAGTGGGTGAGCCAGCGGGTGAGGAAGAGGGCGGGGGTGGTCTGGGTGAGGTCCGTCGGGTCGAAGTGCGCCACCGACAGGTAGGCGCGCACGTGGTCCAGCGCCATCAACACGATGGCGAGCCCGCGCACCGCGTCCACCCCGTCGAGCCGGCCCGGGCGCGCCCCCAGCGGCGCGGTGGCGCACGGCCGGCTGGCGCGGGGGGTCGGGGTGAGGCTGGTGGCGGGCATCGCGGCTCCGGTCGGGGTCCATTCTCGCAGGCGCACGACCCCCCCCAAAAACGCCAGGGGACGACTCTCGTCGCCCCCCCCCGCCTCCTCCTCACCCCCACGTACGTAAGGGCCGACTATAGTCGGCCCCTACGAAGGCTACCCCCGCGCGGGACCTG
>JBGAOL010000214.1:0-7166 GCA_044221825.1 Gemmatimonadales bacterium | reverse complement strand
GGCTCGTCTTGTGACGAGCCCCGCTGCGCGCGTGCAGGTCCTCTGCGGCCCTCCGCGCCTCCGCGTCTCTGCGGTAAACCCACGCGCAGTCCTCAGCCCTTCCGCACCGTCCGCCCGATGATGATGGTGATGTTGTCGCTCCCGCCCCCGTCGAGCGCCATCTGGAGCAGGCGCTCACAGGCGTCCCTCGAGGAGGTGAGGCTCGAGAGGACGTCCTTGATCTGCTCGTCGGTGACGTGCTTGGTGAGGCCGTCGCTGCAGAGGAGGTAGATGTTGCCCCACGCCGCCGGGATGCGGGAGACCACGGGCACCGTCTGGCTGCCACCGATGGAGCTGGAGAGGACGTGCGCCCACCGGGTCTTGAGCGCCTGCGAGCGGGTGAAGACCCCCTCCGCGATCATGTCCTCGGCCATGGTCTGGTCGCGGGTGACCTGCGAGAGGGTGCCGTCCTTGTAGAGGTAGCAGCGGCTGTCACCCACCTGCACCAGGTAGACCCAGGGCCACACGCCGAGCCAGAGCGTGAGCGTGGTGGCCATGCCCTCGAGGTCGGGGTCCTCCTTGGCGTGCTTCACCACCTCGGCATGGCAGTCCATGGCGGCGTCCTGCAGCGCCTCCATGAAATCGGCCTCGGTGGCGGGGGCGCCGTAGTAGACGCGGAGCGAGTGGCCGATGTAGGCCGTGGCGTGCTCGAGGGCCAGGCGGCTGGCCTCCTCACCCTTGTTGCCGCCGCCCACGCCGTCGGCCACCATGGCGATGGAGGCGAGGCGCTGGTCGCCGATCCGCTTCTGCTCCAGCTCGGGCAGCGAGGTGAAGGCGATGTCGAGATGCTTCCGCAGCACGCCCACCACGAAATGGTCCTGGTTGACCTTCCGCACCAGGCCCTGATGGGTCAGCCCGTAGTAATCGAGCTCGTCGTCCTGGGGGCGGCGGGTCGGGGTCGTATCCGGGGCAGTCATCAGGTCTCCGGGAAGCGGCTGCGGGGGTCCGGGGTGGCACCCAAGATACTGACCGCCGGTGGGGGCGGTAAGAGTCAGGCGACGGCTCAGCCACCGATCACGAGAGGGCCGAGCCAGGCCACCACGGCGGCGATCACGACGACGGCGACCAGGTCCAGGAGGAGTCCCGCCCGCATCATCTGCCGCACCGTCACCATCCCCGAGCCGAAGACGATGGTGTTGGGCGGCGTGGCAATCGGCAGGGCGAAGCCGGTGCTGGCCGCAAATCCGGCCACCAGCATGACCAGCGCCGGCGGCAGGCCCACCGAGGCGCCGAGCGCCGCGGCCACCGGCATCACCATGGTGGCGACGGCCAGGTTGGATGCCAGCTCGCTCAGCACCAGCACCGTGATGGCCACGCCGAGGTAGATGACCGCGGGCGGCAGCCCCTGCAGGTGCGACAGGCCGGTACCGAACCAGGTGGTGAGCCCGTGCGCCTCCATGACCTGCGCCAGCGAGAGCCCGCCACCAAAGAAGAAGAGCACGTCCCAGGGAATCTTCCGCGCCTCGCGCCAGGTGAGGAGCGGCTGGCTGGCTCCGTCCCTGGTCCGTCCCGGCAGCAGGAAGAGGAGGATGGCGGCTGCCACGCCGATGGCGGCATCGGAGAGGCCGGGCGCCAAGTCCACGAGTCCTGGGACCATGACGCCACCCAGGTCCTTCCGCTCGCGCAGCACCCAGGCCAGCGCGGTGAGGGTGAATATGGTGAGCACCCGGCGCTCGCCGCCCCGGACGGGGCCCAGGGCGGCGAGCCGCTCGCGCAGCATGGCGCCGGCGTCGCCGGCCAGGGTGGGCTGGCCGCGGAAGGTCACGAACACGAGGAGCAGCCAGCAGAGCGGCAGCAGCACCACCGTGAGGGGGAAGCCCAGGGCGGCGAACTGCATGAAGCTGACGGGTGTGTGCGCCAGCTCGCGCAGCGCCGCCGCCACCACCAGGTTGGGCGGCGAGCCGATGACCGTGGCCATGCCGCCGATGGACGCGGCGTAGGCCACGCCGAGCATCAGCGCCGCGCGTGCGTTGTCCCCCTTCGGGTCGCGGGCGAAGAGGCCGCCGATGGCCACGGCGATGGGATACATCATGGCGGCGGTGGCGGTGTTGGAGATCCACATGGAGATGGCGCCCGTGGCCAGCATGACGCCGAGCACCACCCGCCGCCCCGAGAGGCCCACCAGCAGCACCAGGCGGTAGGCCACGCGCGCGTGGCTCTCCCACTTCTCCAGCGCCGCCGCCAGCAGGAAGCCCGCCAGGAAGAGGAAGACGAGGTCGTTGGCGTACGGCGCCGCCGCCTCCCTGCTCGAGGCGATCCCGAGGAGCGGGAAGAGCGCCAGCGGCAGGAGCGACGTGGCGAGGATCGGCACGCACTCGGTGATCCACCAGGTGACCATCCAGAGGCCCGCGCCGAGGGTGCGACGCGCGGCCGGGTCGAGACCCGCCGGGGCGAGCTGGATGGCCAGGAGGCACAGCAGCGGCCCCGCGACCTGGGCGATCACGGGCCACGGGAGCCGGAAGCGCGAGGGGCGGGTCAGGCGGGGGCGGGGGAGCTGGGCTTCGGCAGGTGCCGCGCGATGACCTCCACGAGGTGCGCGGCCATGAAGGGCTTCTCCACCAGCTCGCGGATGCCCAGCCCGGCCAGTTCCGCCAGGTCCACGGCGCCGGCGTAGCCGGTCATGAGCAGGATCGGCAGGTCGGGGCGGAGCGCGCGGACCTCGCGGGCCACGTCGAGGCCGGAGAGCTGGGGCATGGTGAGGTCGCAGAGCACCAGGTCCACCTCCCCGGGGGCGTCGCGGAGCGCGGCCAGCGCGTCGGCGGGCCGGGTGTGCCCGCTGGTGCGCCAGCCCCGGCGCTCGAGCGCGCGGCACGCGATGGCGACGAGCGGCGGCTCGTCGTCCACCACGAGGATGCGCTGGCCCTCGCCGGGAGACAGGGCGCGGGTGGGGCCCGAGTGGCGGGGGCGGGCGCCGGCGGGGAGCTCGGCGCGCGGGAAGTAGAGGTGGAAGGCGGAGCCCTGGCCCGGGGTGCTCCGCACCATCACCGCGCCGCCATTGGCCACCATGATGCCGTGGACCACCGCCAGCCCGAGCCCGGTGCCCGCCCCCGGCGCCTTGGTGGTGTAGAACGGGTCGAAGATCCGCTCCAGCACCTCGGGGCTCATGCCGGTCCCCGTGTCCGCCACCACCAGGCGGACGTAGCGGCCGGGGGGCAGCCCGGGGTGGCCGGCGGCGGCGTCCGCCAGCTCCACGTCCTCGGCGGTGATGGTGATCCGGCCGTGGCCGCCGGGCATGGCCTGCGCGGCGTTGCCGCAGAGGTTGAGCAGCACCTGCTGCACCTGCGTCGGGTCGGCCAGGATGGCGAGGCCGGCGGGGACGGGCGGGAGCAGGAGCTCCACGGTGGCGGGCGTGGAGGGTCGCAGCAGGCGGAGCGCCTCGGCGAACACCTCGGCCACGGCCACGGGGACCCGCTCGGGCTCGCGCCCGCGGCTGAAGGTGAGGATCTGCTGGATCAGGTCGCGCGCCCGCTGGCCGGCGGTGAGGATCCCGCGCAGGTGCTCCTGCCCCTCCGCGCCCGCGGGCAGCAGGGGCCGCAGCAGCTCGGTGTGGCCGATGACGGCGGCGAGGATGTTGTTGAAGTCGTGCGCGATGCCGCCGGCGAGGGTGCCGAGGGCCTCCATCTTCTGCGCCTGGCGGAGCTGCAGCTCGAGCCGGCGCCGCTCGGTGATGTCCTGCGTCACCAGCAGCGCGGCCCGTACGGTCCGGCGCTCGGCGTCCTCCCACAGCGGCACGATGGTGGACTCGATGACCTTCCGGGTGCCCTGGAGCGCGGTGATCTCGGTGAGGAAGCGGCGCGTCTCGCCGCGGAAGACGGCGGTGAGGTCGGTGGTGATCTCGGGCAGGTTGGCGGGACCGAGCATGCCGCAGATGGAGCGGCCCACCACCGCCTCGAGCGAGGGCGCCTCGATCAGGGCCAGGCCCGCCGGGTCCATGTCGAGCAGCGCGCCGTGGCGGTCGAGCAGCGCCACGCAGTCGGGGTTGTGGTCGATGATGGTGCGGAGGCGCGCCTCGCTCTGGTGCAGCGCCGCCTCCGCCTCGCGGCGCGCGGTGACGTCGGTGATGACGCCGTCGAGCCACAGGGGACGGCCGTCCGCATCGTAGTGCGCCAGGCCCTGCTCCTCCACCCAGCGGATCGTCCCGTCCGCCCGGCGCAACCGGTAGCGGATGGCAAACGGGGTCCGGGCCCGGACCGCCGCCTCCACCGCCGCGATCACCCCCTCGCGGTCCTCCTCCAGGATCAGCTCGCCGTAGCCCCGCCCCGCGGGTCCCACCAGCCGGCTCGCGGGGTACCCTGTCAGGCGCTCCACGCCGTCCGAGAGGAAGATGTCGCGCCACGGGAACGCCACTTCGGCGCGGTAGACCACGCCGGGCACGTTGTCGACGAGGTTGCGGAAGCGTTCCTCCGCCTCGCGCGCGGCGTCCTCGGCGGTCACGGTGTGGGTGACGTCGATGATCACGCCGTCCAGCCACCGTGCCGTTCCGGCATCGTCATAGGAGGCGCGCCCGTGGTCCTCCACCCAGCGGAACTCCCCGTTGCGGCGGCGGATCCGGTAGCGGACCTGGTAGGGGCTGCGGGTGGCCACGGCGGCGGCCACGGCACGGATGACGGCGGGCCGGTCCTCGTCCGGGATGATGGTGACGCCATTGGCCAGGTACTCGGCCACCGGCCAGCCCGTCAGCTCCTCGATCCCCGGCGACACGTACAGCTCCCGATAGGGACTCTCCACCTCGCAGCGATACACGATCCCGGGGATGTTGCCCACCACCGCGCGGAAGCGGGCCTCGCTCTCGCGGAGCGCCGCCTCGGCGCGCTTGTGGAGGGTGAGGTCCCGGGCGTAGCACAGCACGCCGCGGACGCCGCCCTGGGCGTCCCGGAGCGGGCGCTTCACCACCTCGTAGGTGACCGCCTCGCCGGTGGCCGGTACCGGCAGGCTGTAGGTGCGACGGATGGTCTCCCCGGCCAGGACCCGGCGATCATCCGAGTGGAAGCCCACGTGGCCGGTGGCGGGGTGATCCTCGGTCCAGGCGGCCGGCCAGAAGTCGGTGTCCAGCCGGCCCAGCATGGCGGCGGGGGTGGTGTCGTGCGCCCGCGCGAAGGCGCGGTTCACGAACAGGAAGCGATGCCCGGCGTCCTTGGCGAAGATCCAGTCGGGCGAGTTGTCCACCACCATGTCCAGCAGGTCCCCCGGCAGCCCGGTGCTGCGGGCCGGGGCGGCCGGCGGCGCCTCGCGCTCGAGGCCCGGGGCCGGCCACGCAGGACTCGGGGATGCGTCACTCATGGGACTCGAAGACAGGGAGGGGGCGCGGCCCGGACGGGCAGCGCCCCCTCATGATCGAGAGTGTCCGGCATTCGCGCAATCCCCGGCAGGGCGCGCCGGGCCGTCGCGTCCTACTGCAGCTTGGCCTGCGCCTCCTTGAGCCACGGCGCGTCGGGGAACTCCTGCGCCAGCGGCGCCAGCGTGGCCTGGGCCGAGTCGCGGAACCCGGCGGCGAGGTACGCGTCCACCCGGAGGAGGCCCACGCGGATCTTGGCAAAGCGATCGCGATCCGACGGCGTGATGGCGGCGAGCAGGGTGAGCGCCGTGGCGGGGTCCTTCCGGTCGCGAAGCGCGGACTCGGCCTGCAGGAGCTGGATGGCGGCATCGCCCGGGCGCTGGCGGGCCAGTTCGTCGATGAGGCGCGCGGCCTCGGCGCTGTCGCCGGCCTGGCGCTTGGTGCGGGCCTGCTGGTAGAGGCCGGCCACGAGGAGACGGGTCACGTCCTCCGGGTTGCCCGAGCGGGTGCCCACGCCGCCGGCGTACGAATAGACCAGCTCCCCGCCGTGCTCACCCGCCTCATAGAGGTAGAAGCAGGCTGCGAGGCCCACGGCCGCCGAACCCATGCGCAGGAACTTCGCCTTGTCGCTCTTCGCCAGGGCCACGCCGGCCACCTCGATGAGGGCAATGAGCACGAACAGGTTCCGCGCCATCTCGCCTGCTTCCTCGTGCTCGTGCACCACCTCGCGCGCGCCGGGGATGCGCTCGGGGATGCCGTGCGCCTCCTCGCCCGACTTGGTGGCCACGACACTGGCGCCGGCCGTGAGAATGAGGAGCGCGGCGGCCGCCGGGCTCGTCCATGCCGCCTTCCCCGTCAGCGAGACGATCCGGAACAGCACGCCCACGATGCCGAGGGCGACGACGAAGTGAACCACCTGGGGATGCAGCGCGGCGATATCGGGCATCGGGCAAACCGGGGCTGGGGGAAGGGAACGGGATCCGGGCGTGAAGATGTCGCGTTTCCCCGACTGGGGCCAGCCCGCCCGCTTGGCGTGGCGGCCCGGGCGGGCGTAGAATGAGCGGCAACCTGGAGGATGCATGCACCCCCTTGCCGGCCAGCCGGCCCCCGCCGACCAGCTGATTGACGTCGCCGCGCTCGAGCAAGCCTACGCCGAGCGCACCCCGGACGTTGGGCAGCCGGGGGAGCTGGTGAGCTTCGGGACCAGCGGCCACCGCGGTTCCCCGCTCGACGGGACCTTCACCGAGGCCCACATCCTGGCCACCACCCAGGCCATCGTGGAGTATCGCGCGGGGCAGGGCATCACGGGGCCGCTCTACATCGGGAAGGACACGCACGCGGCGTCGGGGCCGGCGGAGCGCACGGCGCTCGAGGTGCTGGCGGCCAACGGTGTCACCGTGGTGATCCAGGCGGGGGGCGGCTACACGCCGACGCCGTCGGTGTCGCGCGCCATCCTGCGCTGGAATGCGGCGCATCCCACAGGCCCGCGCGCGGACGGGATCATCATCACGCCATCGCACAACCCGCCGCGCGACGGCGGCTTCAAGTACAACCCGCCCAACGGCGGCCCCGCCGACACCGACGCCACAGGCTGGATCCAGGATCGCGCCAACGCGCTGCTCCGTGAGGGCAATCGCGGCGTGGCGCGCATGCCCCATGCCTCCGCGCTGGCCGCCGGGACCACTCGGCAGGAGGATTTTCTTGGCCCGTACGTCGAGGAGCTGGCGGGCGTGCTGGACCTCGGCGCCGTGCGCGCCGCCAAGGTCCGGCTGGGGGTGGACCCGCTCGGCGGCTCGTCGCTGGCGTACTGGCCCCGCATCGCCGAGCGCTTCGGGCTCGACCTCACGGTGGT
>JBGAOL010000213.1:0-7523 GCA_044221825.1 Gemmatimonadales bacterium | reverse complement strand
GTGACCTCCTCCATCCGCTTCATGAACAGGAAGGCCGCCAGCACCATCCCCACCTCCACCGCCACCGTCAGGTCCACGAGCACCGTGAGCACAAAAGTGATCAGCAGCACGGCCACGTCGCTCCGCGGGGCGCGGAGCTCCGCCTTGAAGCGCCGCCACTCGCTCATGTTGTAGCTCACCACCACCAGGATGGCTGCCAGCACGGCCATCGGGATCATCGCGGCCCACTTGCCGACGAACAGCATGATGGCGAGGAGCACCACCGCGTGGATCATCCCGGCCACCGGGGTGCGCCCGCCGTTCTTGACGTTGGTGGCGGTCCGCGCGATGGCGCCCGTGGCGGGGAGGCCCCCGAAGAGCGGGCTCGCCAGGTTGGCGACGCCCTGCGCCACCAGCTCCATGTTGGAGCGGTGCCGGGTGCCGATCATGCCGTCCGCCACCACGGCGGACAGCAGCGACTCGATACCCGCCAACAGGGCGATGGTGAACGCGGCCCCCGAGAGGTCCCGGACGAGCGCCAGGGAGATCGGCGGCAGGCGGGGCAGCGAAAGCGTCGCCTGGATCGCCCCGAAGCGGTCGCCGATGGTCTCCACCGGCAGGCGGGCGAGCTGCACCAGCGCGGTGCAGGCCACCAGCGCCACGAAGGGCCCGGGCACGCGACTCTTGAGCCGGGGCCATTGCGTAATGATCCCGAGGGCCAGCAGGGCCACCCCGGTGGCCGCCCAGTTCACGGTCCCAAGGGCGGCGCCGTACGCGCCCCACTTGTCCAGGAACTCCGCCGGCACGCGCTCCATCCGGAGCCCGAGGAAGTCGCGTACCTGGCCGGAGAAGATGATGAGCGCGATCCCGGTGGTGAAGCCGGTGGTGACGGAGTAGGGAATGAACTTGATGGCCCCGCCCAGCCGCGCCACGCCGAGGCCGATCAGCATGACGCCGGCCATCATCGTGGCCAGCCAGAGCCCGCCCATCCCGTGCTTCGCGATCACGCCCGCCACGATCACCACGAACGCGCCTGTCGGCCCGCCGATCTGCACCCGCGAGCCGCCCAGGGCGGAGATCAGGAAGCCGGCCACGATCGCCGTGATGAGCCCCGCCTCGGGCGTGGCCCCGCTGGCGATGCCGAACGCGATGGCGAGCGGCAGCGCCACGATCCCCACGACGATCCCCGCGCCGAGGTCCGCCACGAACTGCGCCCGGGTGTAGCCCTCCTGCAGCGTGGTCAGCAGCTTCGGTCGAAGCGGCATCTCAGGCGAGGTCCTTCTCCGTGGGCGGCCGGAACATCAGGTCGAAGGCCAGGAACATCGTCCGGGCGAAGGGCCACACCAGGAGCGGCATGAGGATGGCCTCGAGCGGCCCGATGATCTGCAGCCGGTCCCAGGGAGGCGTGGGCCAGGTCCGCACCAGCGTCACGATGAACACCGTCATCGTGATGCTCTCCGCCAGCAGCAGGTTGAACCAGAGCGCCCCGAGCGTGTACCCGTCCTCCCCCCGCCGCATCCGGATACCGCACGAGGGACAGCGTTCCTTCATCCGGAACCAGCCGTCGAACAGCGGGCGCCCGCCGCACAGGGGGCAGCGGCGCTGCAGGGCACGGCCAAAGAGGGTCCGGCGGGCCGGAACGGGCGGGAGCGACATCAGGACGACCTCACGGGCGGGAGAGGGGGAGCGGCGCCACCGGGAATATTAATCAGTTGTCAGTCGGCGCTCGCCCGGAGCGCGTTCAGGATCACGGCCAGGTCGATGAGCTCCTGCAGGATGGCCCCCGCGGTCGGCGGGATGAACCCGAACGCCGCGAACCCCATGGCCACACTGGAAAGGCCGAGGCCGGCCCAGATGCTCTGCCGGGCCACCCGCAGGGTCCGCCGGCTGATGACGATGGCGCTGGCCACCCGGCCCGGGTCGTCGGCCAGCACCACGGCGTCGGCCGCTTCGGCGGTGATGCCACCGCCGTGCGCCGCGAGTGCCACGCCCACGCTGGCTCGCGACAGGGCGGGGGCGTCGTTGGTCCCGTCGCCCAGCATGAGCACGCGGTGGCCTGCCGCTTCGAGCCCGGCCACCACCGCCACCTTGTCCTCGGGCAGCAGGCTGGCGTGCACTTCTGTGATCCCCACCTCCCGCGCCACCGCCTCCGCGTGGCCGGCGTGATCTCCCGTCACCAGGATCAGGCGAGAGAAGCCGAGCCCACGCAGGGCCGCCATCAGGCCAGGCGCCTCGGGCCGGAGGCGGTCGGCAAACTCGATGGCTCCGCCCACCTGCCCATCCACCACCACCCATGCCCGGAGCCCCGGCGCGGTGCCATCGGGGAGCGCTACCGCGGGCGCCACCGAGCGGAGGTAGAGCGGGGAACCAATGGCAACCCGGCGGCCCCGCACGGTGCCGTGCACGCCAAGGCCCGGGCGTTCCTCCACGGCCTCCACCGGGGGAAGCGCGAGTCCGCGGGCTTCCGCCGCTTGGACGACGGACCGGGCCAGCAGGTGTCCCGAGCCCTGCTCCACGCTCGCCGCGACGGCCAGGAGCTCCGCCTCGGTGAACGGCGGGCAGGGCCGCACCGCGGTGACCGCCGGGCGCCCCAGCGTGAGGGTGCCCGTCTTGTCCAGGAGTACCACGGTGGCGGCACTCATCCGCTCGAGGGCCTCCCCGTGGCGCACGATCACCCCCGCCCGCGCGGCGCGATTGATCCCGCCGATCAGCGCCACCGGGGCCGCGAGGATCAGGGGGCAGGGGGTGGCCACCACGAGCACCGCCAGCACCCGGAGGGGATCCTGCGACGCGCCCCAGGCCAGCGCACAGACCACGAGCGTCAGCGGCGTGAACAGCACCGCGTACCGGTCGGCCATGCGCTGGAGCGGAGCCTTGCTGGCCTCCGCGCTCCGCACCAGCTGCACGATCCGGGCGTACTGGCTCTCGGCCGCCGGCGCGGTGCTGACGAAGGTGAAGGGGCTCTCGAGGTTGAGGCTGCCGCTGCGGACACTGCTCCCCGGCTCCACCAGGGCAGGCAGGGGCTCTCCCGTCAGGCGGGAGACGTCGAGGTGCGATCGCCCCTCCTGGACCGTGCCGTCACAGGGGAGCATCTCGCCCGGGCGCACCAGCAGGAGGTCGCCGGGCCGGACCGCGTCCGCCCCGATGTCCTCTGAGCGCCCCGGCACGGCGCGGTGCGCCTGGCGGGGGGCCTCGGCCTCGAGCGCCGCCACGGCGCGGGAGGCGCGACGGGCGGCGTACTGGTCCAGCGCCTCCCCGCCCGTCTGCATCAGGATCACCACCATCCCGGCCAGCGGCTGCCACAGGAGGAGGGCGGCGATGATCGCGAGCGTGGCCACGAGGTCGGCGGCGAACTGCCCGCGCAGCATCCCGCGCACGGTCTGCCAGACCACGCGCGCGCCGAGCAGCACCAGTCCCGCCATCCAGACCCGTCCGCCCCAGACAGCAAGCGGCCCCGCCCGCAGGGCGAGGCCGCTCAGGATCACCGCGAGCGCCGCGAGCGGCGCATGCCAGCGCGACATCAGTGCGCCTGGACGTCCTCCGGCTCCTGTTCCACCGGGACGCCGGCCCGCTCCCGCCGCAGCGTGAAGCCCACGCCGCGCACGGTCTGGATCAGGACCTCGCCGGCGGCCTTCTGCAGCTTGCGGCGCACGTTGCCCACGTGCACGTCCACCACGTTGCTCTCCGGGTCGAAGTGCATGTCCCAGACCTTCTCGAGCAGCGTCGTGCGGCGCACCACCTGCTCCGGGTGGAGCAGGAAGAATTCCACGATCTGGAACTCCTTGGGCGTGAGGTCGAGCGGCTTCTCGTTGACCAGCACCACGTGGCGCAGCCGGTCGAGCGTCAGCGGCCCGTAGCGGAGCACCTCGAGCCGCTCGGCACCGCCCCGCCGGGCCAGCGCCCGGATGCGGGCCAGCAGTTCGTCGAAGCGGAAGGGCTTGGCCAGGTAGTCATCGGCGCCGGCGTCGAGGCCCCGCACGATGTCTTCCACGGCATCGCGGCTGGTGAGCATCATGATAGGGGTGTTCCGCCCCTCCCGCCGCAGCTCCATGGCGATCTGGAAGCCGTTCTTCTTGGGCAGCACGACGTCGAGCAGGATCACGTCGTACTCGTACACATGGGCCAGCGTTGTGGCTTCTTCGCCATCCGTGGCCACGTCCACGACATAGCCTTCTTCCTTCAGCCCCTGCTCGATGAACCCGGCGACCTTCCGGTCGTCCTCCACGACGAGAATTTTCATGAGGACAATGCTATAGCGGTCGAGTGAACGTGAAGGGAACGTTAGGTGAAGCTACCTTCACGATACGGCGGCTGGAAGTTCCAATATGAAGCATCCTCCCCCTTCCCCACGCGCCACTGCGCGGAGTTCGCCGCCGAGCAGGCGAGCCAGCCGGCGGGACAGGGGCAACCCAAGCCCGCTGCCTTTCCCCTCTTCCGCCTTCGTCTGGTAGACGTCGAAGATCCGCTCGATCTCCTCTGCCGGCACTCCGGGGCCCTGATCTTCGATGATATAGGTCATGGTCTGGCCGGCCAGCTGGAGCCGGGTGGTCACCACGCTGCTCGCCGGCGTGTGCCGGATGGCGTTGCCCAGCAGGTTGACCAGGATCTGCTCGACCCGGTGCGGGTCGCTCCGGCAGAGCGGGAAGTCCTCGGGGATTTCCGCCTTCAGGACGACATTCTTGGCGTCCGCGGCGGGCGTCATCCGGCTGAGCGCGTGGCGCACGATGCCGGCCGGGTCGACGTCCCGGATCACCGGCTTGAGCCGGTCCTCGTCGAGGCGGCTCAGGTCCAGCAGGTCGTTGATCAGGGCAATGGCGCCCTCGGCCGAATCGAGGACCTCGAACGCGGCACGAGGTACCGTCGCCGGGTCCTTCCGCCGGACCAGCATCTCCGCCCAGCCGTAGACGGCCGCGAGGGAGTTCCGGAGCTCGTGGTTCACCATCGCGAAGAACCGCTCCCGCGAGCGCTGCAGCTGCTGCACCTCCTCCAGCAGGCGGGCGCTTTCCTCATGAAGCCGCGCGTTCTCGATGGCGGCGCCGGCCTTCTGGGCCAGCAGGCGGGCGATGTGCTCGTCATCCTCGGTGAACTCGCTGCCGTCCAGCCGCTCCGTCAGGTAGAGGTCGCCCAGCACTCCGCGCTTGCCCATGATGGGTACGCCGAGGAAGCGGCGCATGGGCGGGTGGTTGGCCGGGAAGCCGGCGGCAGCGGGGTGCCGCGTCAGGTCGGAGAGCCGGATGCTGTGCCCCTTGTGGATCACCAGCCCGAGGATGCCGTGCCCCTTGGGGTAGTGGTCCATCTTCGACACCTCGTCAGGCGCCATCCCCGAGGTAGTGAAGGTCTCCAGCGTGCGCCCATCGGCCCCGAGCATCCCCACGGCGGCGTACCGGGCGTCCAGGATGTCGCGCGCCAGGTCGGCAACGCGCTGGAGCACCCCCTCCAGCGACAGCTCGCCAATGAGGCTCGGCACCGCCGCGGAGAGGCGCTCCAGCCGCTCCGAAGTGCCTCCAGGTTGTGAAGGTCGCTTGTCCATGTTGGCTAATTGTAATCGCCCCAACGGGTTGCGTCGAGTCGCCGCATTCGGCGGTCTTTCATGTTCTCTTCATAGGGCTTGTCCTAGGATGTGAACCAATCCTCAACGGGCCCCTGACGCATGCAACTGCGCCACATCCTCGCTGCCGCCGACGACTCGCCCGAAGGGCGGCTCGCCGTGTTGATTGGCGCCCGGCTGTCGGCGCTCGCGTCGGCGCGGTTCACGGTCCTGACGGTGGCGCAGGCGGTCGATGCGCCGGGGATGCAGGCCAAGCTGCTCCAGGACCTGCGCCGCATGGTGTACGGCGAACTCGCCAAGATCGAAGGCGCGGTGCCCGAGCCGGTCCTGGCGGTGGCGGCGGGGCTGCCGGGCATCGAGATCGGCCGGTACGCGGAGACGGAAGCCGCCGACCTGGTGGTGGTGGGCCGGAAGCGCCGCTCCGAACTCCAGCGCCTCCTCATCGGGGACACCGCCGACTCCGTGGCGCGCCGCAGCCGGACCCCCTGCCTCTTCGTGAAGGCGGGCCAGGAGCAGATGCAGCGGGTGCTGGTGTCCCTCGACGGCACGGAGCGCGGCATGGCGGTGCTGCTTGCCGCCATGGACTTCACGCGCGCCATCTCCGCGCGGCTGCACGCCGTCACCGTGGAGCCGGCCTACGAGAACGAGGCCGAGGCGCCCCGGCTCCTCACGGGTCGCAGCGCCCGCCTGGCACAGGCCGTGGACGACCTGCGCCAGTCCACCAACCTCGGCAGCGGCGAATGGGAGGTTCGGCCCAGCATCGCCGGCGAGTCGCCGCTCGTCATCCAGCGGGGCCGGGTGGTGGATGCCGTCCTCACCGAGGTGGAGCGCTCGCAGGCCGACGTGCTGGTGCTGGGCTACCACCGGGGTGGGCCAGCCGGCGTCATCGAGGCCGGCAGCATCGCCCGGCGGCTGGCGCACGATGCGCCCTGTGCCGTCCTGACGATCCCGCTCTGACCGGCGTGGCGGCTCCCACCGCGCGGGACGGCTGAGCACCGCCGTCCCGCGCGGCGTTTCGATGCCCGGGAGTTGAACGTATCTTCAGGGACGCCTCAACCATCTCACAACCCGTCACGCCTACCATCCCGCATGATGAAAGACAGCGCGCTCGATCCCTGGGCCGAAGCCATCGACGAGTACCCGCTCACCGGCACTGCCGAGGAGAAGTTCCGTGCGGTGCTGCGCTGGGTGGTGCTGGCGCCCTCGAGCCACAATTCGCAGCCGTGGGTCTTCCGGTCAGTACATCATCAGCTGCGGCTCCGCCCTGCGCTACGTGCGCGCGGCCTGCCACTTCGGGCAGGCCACGCGGGTGGCGCTCCTGCCCGAGCGGGAGAACCCGGACCTGATGGCCCGGATCACCATCGGCGACCCGATCCAGCCCTCCGAGCGCGACCATCAGCTCTTTGCCGCCATCCCCGGACGCCGCACCAACCGCTTCCCCTTCGATGCGCGGGAAATCTCCGAAGTGGTGCTGGGACGGGCGCGGAACCAGGCCGAGAAGGACGGGGCGTGGCTGCAGACCCTCACCCTCGACTCCGATCGGGTCGCGCTCGCCGAGCTCATCGCCGAGGGCGACCGGCTGCAGCTCGCCGACCGGCACTTCCGCCGGGAGCTCGCGTTGTGGGTGCACTCCAACCGCAGCAGCACCCGCGACGGCATGCCCGGCTACGCCCTCGGTGCCGGGGACCTGGCCTCGGAGGTGGGGCCGCTCATCATCCGCACCTTCGACGTGGGCGACGGGCGCGCGGCGCGCGACAAGCAGCTGGCGCTCGGCTCCCCCGCGCTCGCGGTGCTCTGGACCGAGGAAGACAGCCCGCGCGCCTGGCTGCGGGCCGGGCAGGCGCTGGCCGGCTCGCTCCTGAGCCTCGCGGCAGACGGGGTGGCTGTCTCGTACCTGAACCAGCCGGTGGAAGTCCCCGAGTTGCGCGACAAGGTGCGGGCGCTCCTCGGTCGCGAGGGCGCGCCCCAGATCATCCTTCGCCTCGGGTATGGCCGG
>JBGAOL010000212.1:0-7203 GCA_044221825.1 Gemmatimonadales bacterium | reverse complement strand
GGGTGCCGATGGCGCCCTCCTGGCCGAGAACACCGATGTGGATGGCGTGCTCGCGGCCCTGCGCGAGCTCGAGGCACCGGCCACCGCCTGGCTGATCGCGGGGACCGGGGGCGGGGCCCGGGCGACCGTGGCCGCCGCGCAGGAACTGGGCGCCCGCGTCGCCGTCCACTCCCGTGATGCCGGCCGGCGCGCCGCCTTCGAGCAGTGGGTTACCGGCCAGGGCGTCGCCATCGCCACCGGCGCTGACTGCGAGGTGCTCATCAACACCACGCCCCTCGGCCTCAAGCCGGGCGACCACCTGCCGCTGGCCCACGAGGAGGCGCCGAGGGCCCAGGTGGCCTTCGACATGGTCTACGCGCGCGGTGGCACCGCCTGGACCCGGGCGCTCCGCCAGGATGGCCTCCGCGTAGCCGACGGGCGCGTCATGCTCGTGGCGCAGGGCGCGGCCGCGTTCCGGCACTGGTTCCCCGACGAGGACCCGCCCGTCGAGGTGATGCGGGCCGCGGTCAATGACGCCCTTCGCTGAGGCGCTCGCGGGCGCGGAGCGGTGGCTGCTCCCCGGGGCGTGCCTGACCTGCGGTGAGTCGGTGGGGCCGGCGGACCCGCTGGTCTGCGCGCTGTGCCAGTCCCGCTGGCGCCGCCTCCCTGAGCCGCAGTGCCCCCGGTGCGGCCAGCCCCGGGGCGGCGATTCCGATCCCTGTCGTTTCTGCGCGCCCTGGCCCCCGGCGCTCGACTGGGCGCGGAGCGCGGTCTGGCTGGACGCCACGGCGCGGGAGTCGGTGCATGCCCTCAAGTACGCGGGGTGGTGGCGGGTGGCCGAGGTCCAGACGGTCCCGATGGCGCGGCTCGGGATGATCACTTCGGAGACGCTGCTTGTCCCGATTCCCCTGAATGCGGCACGGCGCCGCCGGCGGGGCTACAATCAGGCGGAGGTCCTGGCCCGCGCGCTGGCGGCGCGCACGGGCGCCTCGGTGGATGCCCTGGCGCTGGGCCGGACCCGCGCCACCCCCACCCAGACCGCGCTCACGCCCGAGGCCCGGCGGGCCAACGTCGCCGGAGCCTTTGCTGCCGGCGGGGTTCGCGGGGCCCGGGTGGTGCTGGTGGACGACGTCCTGACCACCGGCGCCACCCTCGCCGAGGCCGCCATGACCCTGGCCGAGGCTGGAGCCGCCTCCGTGGGTGCGGTTACCTTTGCGCGGGCCCAGCCGCCCGTGCATTGAGGCAGCTTCACACTACTTTCCGCTCGCCCGGCCCGACGGGCTGGTATTGTTCACGGCCCACCGGCCACCAATCGGCCGCCCCGGACCGTCCTTGACCCTGTGCGGTTACCTTTGCGCGGGCCCAGCCGCCCGTGCATTGAGGCAGCTTCACACTACTTTCCGCTCGCCCGGCCCGACGGGCTGGTATTGTTCACGGCCCACCGGCCACCAATCGGCCGCCCCGGACCGTCCTTGACCCTGTACTGGAGCTCGAATGCCCACCAAAGTCGCCATCAACGGGTTCGGCCGGATCGGCCGGAACGTGCTGCGTGCCGCCAAGATGCTCGGCGCCAGCGAGCTCGATTTCGTGGCGGTCAATGACCTGACCGACACGAAGACCCTCGCGCACCTGCTCAAGTACGACTCGGTGCACGGCAAGTTCCCCGGCACCGTCGAGGCCAAGGACGACGCGCTGGTGGTCAACGGCGACGTGATCAAGGTCTACGCCCAGAAGGACCCGGCCGCGCTGCCGTGGAAGGACCTCGGCGTGGACATCGTGCTCGAGTCCACCGGCATCTTCACCGACCGGGACAAGGCGGCCAAGCACCTGGAGGCCGGCGCCAAGAAGGTGGTGATCTCCGCGCCCGCCAAGAAGGAGGACATCACCATCGTCTACGGCGTGAACCACCTGGCCTACGACGCGGCCAAGCACCACATCATCAGCAACGCCAGCTGCACCACCAACTGCCTGGTGCCCGTGGTGCAGGTGATCCTCAAGGAGTTCGGCATCGTCAACGCCTTCATGACGACCGTGCACTCCTACACCAACGACCAGAACATCCTCGACCTGCCGCACAAGGACCTGCGCCGCGCCCGCGCGGCCGCCATGTCCATCATCCCCACCACCACCGGCGCCGCCAAGGCCACGAGCCTGGTCATCCCGGAGCTCAAGGGGAAGATCGACGGCGTGGCCCTCCGCGTGCCCACCCCGGACGTCTCGGTGGTGGACCTGACCTGCACCGTGGAGAAGGCCACCACCATCGAGGCGGTGAACGCCGCCTTCAAGGCCGCCGCGGCGGGCCCCCTCAAGGGCGTGCTCGCGGTGTCGGATGAGCCGCTGGTCTCCACCGACTACATCGGCAACCTGGCGTCGAGCACGGTCGATTCGGCGCTCACCAACGTCCTGGACGGCAAGCTGGTCCACGTCTCCAGCTGGTACGACAACGAGATGGGCTACTCGGCGCGCTGCGTCGACCTCATCCGCTACATCGCCGCGAAGGCCTAACCTTCCTGCCCGCGTGGCGCCCGGCCCCGGCGCTCGGCCGGTGGCCGGGCGCCGTGCGCCGAGGCCCCCATGAAACGCTCCCTCCGTTCGCTGCCGGCCGCCGCCCTCGACGGCCGCCGCGCCCTGGTCCGCGTGGACTTCAACTGCCCCATCAAGGACGGGCAGGTCACGGACAACACCCGCATCCGGGCCTCGCTCCCGACCATCGCGTACCTGCGCGAGAAGGGGGCGCGGGTGGTGCTGCTCTCGCACCTCGGGCGGCCCAAGGGGCGCGATCCCAAGCAGAGCCTCAAGCCCTGCGCCACGGAGCTGGAGCGGCTCCTCGGCGCGCCCGTCACCTTCATTGACGATCCCGCGGCCGCGGACGCAGTGACCATCACCAAGCGGCTGCCGCGCGGCGGCGTGGCGGTGGTGGAGAACACCCGCTTCGACGCCGGCGAGGAGAAGAACGACGCCAAGCTGGCCGAGACCTTCGCCACCCTCGGCGACCTCTACGTCAACGATGCCTTCGGTTCCGCGCACCGCGCCCACTCCAGCACGGCCGCGGTGGCGGCGCTGCTCAAGCCGGCCGTCTCCGGCTTCCTGATGGAAAAGGAACTCGAGTACCTCGGCGGCGCGCTCGAGAAGCCCAAGCGCCCGTTCGTCTCGGTGCTCGGCGGGGCCAAGGTGTCGGGCAAGATCGACCTCATCGAGAACCTGCTGCCCCGGGTGGATGCCATCCTCGTGGGCGGCGCCATGGCCTGCACCTTCTTCCGCGCCATGGGGCTCGAGACCGGCAATTCGCTGGTGGAGGCCGACCGCGTCGAGATGGCCAAGGCCCTCATGGCCAAGGCGGGCGACAAGCTGGTGCTCCCCAAGGGCGCCGTCATTGCCCAGAAGCTCGAGGCGGGGGTGGAGACGCGATCCGTGGCGCGGGACCAGATCCCGGCGGGGTGGGCCATGTTCGACATCGACCCGGAGACCGAGCGCGAGTTTGCCCGGCGTATCCAAGGCGCCGGCACGGTGGTCTGGAACGGCCCGATGGGCGTGTTCGAGACGCCGCCCTTTGATCACGGCACGCTCGCCGTGGCGCAGGCGCTGGCCGACGCCACGGGGAAGGGCGTCACCACCGTGGTGGGCGGTGGCGACTCGGCCGCGGCGGTGGCCCAGATGGGGCTCGACGACAAGATGAGCCACGTTTCCACCGGCGGCGGGGCCTCGCTCGAGTTCCTCGAGGGCAAGGACCTCCCCGGCGTCTCGGCGCTCGACGATGCCTGAGCGGCAGCTGACCTTCGCCGCGAACTGGAAGATGCACGTCCCGCCCGCGGAGGCACGGGCGTTCGCGGAGCGTTTCCTCGGCCTCACCGAGGCGGCGCCGGGACGTGCCCTCTGGTTCTTCCCCTCGGCGGTGGCCCTCGAGGCCACGGCCGAGGCCTTCGCCGAGCGGACCGACATCCAGGTGGGCGCCCAGGATGTGCACTGGGAACCCAAGGGTGCGTTCACCGGCGCCACCTCGGTGCCGCTGGCCAAGGGCGCGGGCGCGCGGGGCGCCCTGGTGGGGCACTCCGAGCGCCGCCACGTCTTCGGCGAGACCGACGCCGAGACGGCGAAGAAGGTGCAGGCCCTGCTCGGCGCCGGCATGATGGCCATGCTGTGCGTTGGCGAGAAGCTCCCGGAACGCGAGGCGGGGCAGACCGAGGCGGTGTGCCTGCGGCAGCTGCGCGCGGGACTGGCGGGCGTCAGCGGGGCGCAGTGGGAGCAGATTCGGATTGCCTACGAGCCGGTGTGGGCCATCGGGACGGGCCGCAACGCCACCCCGCAGGATGCCGCCGCGGTCCATCGCGCCATCCGGGCCGAGCTCGCGGCCCTCGGCGCGCCGGGACGGGTTCCGGTGCTCTACGGCGGAAGCGTGAACAAGGGCAACGTGCTGGCGCTCCTCGCCGAGGAGGAGCTCGACGGGGTGCTGGTCGGCGGGGCGAGCCTCGACGTGGAGGGGTGGGCGGAAATGGTGGGATTCTAGCCCACGCCCCCTACCGCGAGGGGGCGGTCCTCGCTAGACTCCCCCGGCTTCTACGGGACCGGACATGTACTACTTCCTGCTGACGCTCCTCATCCTCGACGGCCTGATCCTCGCGGCCGCTGTTCTGCTCCAGGCGGGGCAGGGGGGTGGGCTCGCGTCCTTCGGCGGCGGCACCACCGACCTCGTGGTCGGCGGCCGCCAGGCGGCAACCCTCCTCACCAAGGCCAGCTGGTGGTGCGGAGGCATCTTCCTCGCGCTCGCGCTCCTGCTGACGCTCGTCTCGCCGAGCCGCGGCTCGGGGAGCGAGGTGCTCGATCGCATCCGTGCGGGCGGCCAGGCGCCGGCCCCGGCGAGCCTCCCGCTCGAGGGCGTGACCACCGACACGTCCACGGCCGCAGCGCCCGCGACGACCCCGGCCCCGGCCACCCCGGCGCCGACGACGCCCAAGCCCGCCAACTGAGGCTGATCATGATCGACTTCGAGCGCGGGGCATCGGCATGACCGATCGCCCCGCGTTTGTGCTGCTCGAGGATGGGACCTGGTACGCCGGCACCACGGCGCGTCCCATCGAGGCCGGCTACGGCGAGGTGGTCTTCACCACCAACCTGAGCGGCTACCAGGAGGTCTTCACCGACCCGAGCTACCTCGGCCAGATCGTGGTGATGACCGCACCGATGATCGGCAACTACGGGGTCAACCCCGAGGACCTCGAGTCCGGCAAGCCGCAGGTGGCCGGCGTGGTGGTGCGCGAGCTGGCGCGCCGCCCCTCCAACTGGCGCGCCACGCGCTCGCTCGACGACTGGCTCGCCGAGTATCGCATCCCGGTGCTCGAGAACGTGGACACCCGTCGCCTCACCCGCCACATCCGCGAGCGCGGCGCCATGCGGGGCGTCATCGCCGAGGGCACGGAGCCGACCCCGCAGCTCACGCTCCGGCTCATGGAATCGCCGTCCATGGACGGCCTGGACCTCGCCTCGCGCGCCACCGTGGACG
The DNA here is from genome assembly GCA_044221825.1 of Gemmatimonadales bacterium. GTDB lineage: Bacteria > Gemmatimonadota > Gemmatimonadetes > Gemmatimonadales > GWC2-71-9 > JADJOM01. The sequence goes on along the minus strand of JBGAOL010000212.1, from coordinate 1,727 downwards.
GCAGCTACACCGAGGGCCCGGAACACGGGCCGCGGGTGGTGGCCTACGACTACGGCATGAAGCGCAACATCGTCCGGATGCTGACGGAGGCGGGCTGCCGGGTGACCGTCGTCCCCGCGAACACCCCGGCCGCCAAGGTGAAGGAACTCCAGCCCCAGGGCCTCTTCCTGTCCAACGGGCCCGGCGACCCGGCGGCCATCGACTACGCCCGCAAGAACATCCGGGAGCTGACCGATTCCGGGATCCCCACCTTCGGGATCTGCCTCGGCCATCAGCTGCTCGGGCTGGCGTTCGGTGGCCAGACCATCAAGCTCCCCTATGGGCACCGCGGCGGGAACCATCCGGTGCGGGATCTCAAGACGGGCCAAGTACTTATCACGTCGCAGAACCACGGCTTCGCGGTGCAGGGCGACGAAAACGGGGTCCCGGGCGCGCCGGAACTCGAGGTCACGCACCTCAACCTGAACGACCGAACGGTGGAAGGCATTCGCCACAAAGCACTTCCGGTGTTTGCGGTGCAGTACCACCCGGAGGCCTCGCCGGGACCCCACGACGCCTATCCGCACTTCCAGGAATTCCTGCGCCTGATCCACGCCGGACGGGGGGCGAGTGCCCCAAGCTCTTGACAGTCAACGCTTAAGGCCCTAGTCTCTCCCCTAGAACCAGCGCCCCGAACCGGGGCGCTCGGCATGAAGACCCCCGGGGGAGCGCATGACCAAGGCCGATCTCGTCGAACGGGTGACGGAGTCCATCGCCCGGACCGCCGGTCCCATGATCTCGAAGAAGGACTGCGCCCGGGTCGTGGACGCGTTCCTCGACGCCGTGAAGGAAGCCCTCAAGGCGCAGCACAACATCGAGGTCCGCGGGTTCGGCACGTTCAAGATCCGCCGCCGCAAGACCCGCATGGCCCGCAACCCGCGCACCGGGGACCCGGTGGAAGTGGCGGCCCGTCCGGTGCCGGTCTTCAAGCCCAGCAAGGAGTTGCGCGCGCTCGTGGCGGATGAGCCCTACGAGCCGGAGCCGGCGGACGCCGAGGACTGACGCCAGGGCGGCGGAATCCGCGCCGGCAGTCGGGCATGATTGGGGGCGGGTCACGGACCCGCCCTTTTCGTTGGGGAGAGGGGCTATCTTGCAGGGTATGCAGGATACGTCGAACGTCATCACCGGGTCGGCCAGGACCCGTATCTCCGTGCAGGTGCTGCTGTTCGCCACGTACGCCGACCTCGTGGGGGCAGAGCGGGTCCCGCTCGAGGTGGCGGCGCCGGCCACGGTGGCCCGGGTCGTGGAGACCCTGCGCAGCACCCGGCCGGGGGCCGAGCGCCTCCCGGCACGCCCACTGGCCGCAGTGAACCAGGTGCACGCCCGTCCCGAGACCCCCGTGGTCGAGGGCGATGAGGTGGCCCTGCTTCCCCCGCTCGCCGGGGGCTGAGGGGTGGGGTCGTTCCTCACGCGCACGCCCATCGACCTGGCGCCGCTCCTCGCCGCGGTGAGTCACCCGAGCTACGGCGGCATTGCCACCTTCGTGGGGGTGGTGCGGGATCACCAGGATGGCCGCGGCGTCGGCGCCCTCGAGTACTCGGCGTACGAGCCCATGGCGGAGGCGGAGGCCGCGCGCATCGTCGCCGAGGCCTTGGCGCGGTGGCCGGTGCGGGTCGCCGTGCAGCACCGGCTTGGGGCCCTCGCCATCGGGGATGTGGCCGTGGCGGTTGCGGCCGCTTCCGCGCACC
>JBGAOL010000211.1:0-7254 GCA_044221825.1 Gemmatimonadales bacterium | reverse complement strand
GTCGCCCTCGTAGAACAGGCGGATGTCGTGGATGCCGTGGCGGTTCATGGCGATGCGCTGCGGCCCCATGCCGAAGGCAAAGCCGGTGTAGCGCTCCGGGTCCACGCCGCAGTTGGCCAGCACGTGCGGGTGCACCATGCCGGCGCCGAGGATCTCCATCCACCCGCTGCCCTTGCAGGCGGGGCACCCGCTCCCGCCGCACACGCCGCAGCTCACGTCCATCTCGGCCGACGGCTCGGTGAACGGGAAGAAGGACGGGCGGAAGCGGACGGCGGTCCTGCTGCCGAAGAAGGCGCGGGCGAAGTGCGCCAGCGTGGCCTTCAGGTCCACGAACGAGATCCCCTCGTCCACCGCGAGCCCCTCGATCTGCGCGAAGACGGGCGCGTGGGAGGCATCGAAGGTGTCCTTGCGGTAGACCCAGCCCGGGATGACGACGCGCACCGGCGGCGGGTTGTGCAGCAGCACCCGCACCTGCACCGGCGAGGTGTGGGTGCGCATGAGGTAGCGGCCCTCGGGGCGGACGCGGCGGTCGGGGGCGCCGCGGCGCTCGTGGTCCCCAACCCCGCTGGTGCGGTTGGCGCGGCGGTCGTCGCCGCTGCGGCGGTCGGGGAGGTCGAGGTAGAGGGTGTCGTGCATGTCCATCGCCGGGTGGTCGGCGGGGAAGTTCAACGCGCGGAAGTTGAACCACTCCGTCTCCACCTCGGGGCCGGTGGCGCGGGCAAAGCCGAGGCCGTTGAAGATCCCGACGATCTCCTCCATCACCGCGGTGGTGGGATGGACGGCGCCGGTCCAGCGGTCGCGGCCGGGCATGGTGCGGTCCTGGGCCCGCGCCTCGGCGGCGCGGGCCTCGGCCACGAGGGCCTCGCGCCGGGCGGCGATGGCGGCCTCGAGGGCCTGCTTGACGCGGTTGGCCTCGGCGCCGATGGCGCGCTTGCCCTCGGGCGGGAGCCCGGGGAGCTGCTTCAGGATCTCGGTGAGGGCGCCCTGCTTGCGGCCGAGGAGGCGCACCTCGGCGGCCTCGAGGTCTTTTTCCCCGAGGGTGGCGAGGGGGCCCACTTCGGCCTGGAGCGCGGCGAGGCGCGCCTCGAGTTCAGCGGTATCCGGCATGGGGCTGGGGGCTGGGGCAGAAGCAACGCGGGGTCACCCACCTCGGGCGGGCGACCCCACGGGACAGCAGCGACGGGGACCGCCTTACGCGCTGGCGCGCGCGACCTCGGCGATCTTGGCAAAGGCGTCCATGTCCTTCACGGCGAGGTCCGCCAGGACCTTCCGGTTGACCTCGACGCCGGCCTTCTTGAGGGCCGCGATGAAGCCGCTGTAGCTGAAGCCGTGCATCCGGCACGCCGCGTTGATGCGGGTGATCCAGAGGCTGCGGAACTCGCCCTTCTTCTTGCGGCGATCGCGGTAGGCGTACTGCATGCCGCGCTCGACGGTCTCCTTGGCCGGCTTGTACAGCTTGCTGCGGGCGCCGCGGGCGCCCTTGGCGGCCCGCATGATCTTCTTCTTGCGGGCGTGGTGCGCGACGTTGCTCTTGACGCGAGGCATTGGAGGTCTCCCTTACGCCTGGAGCAGGCGGTTGACGCGCGGAAAGTCCGCCGAGGCCACGAGCCCGGGCTTCTTGAGCTTGTTCTTCCGCTTGCGGGTCTTCTTGGTCAGGATGTGGCTGTGGTTGGCGCTCCACCGCTTCAGCTTGCCGGTCCCGGTCCGCTTGAAGCGCTTCATGGCCGCGCGCTTGGTCTTCTGCTTCGGCATATCCCCCTCGTTTGCCCACGTAGTGCGGGCAACGTCGCGCCCGCGTCCATTTGCTTCAACCCACCCGGGCCGCCCACGGGCGGCCCCTGCGATCGCGCTGGTGCCTTACTTGGGCGCCAGCACCATGACCATGTTGCGGCCCTCGAGCTTGGCGTCCTGCTCGATCTTGGCCACGTCCTGCAGGCTGGCAAAGAGCTCGTCGAGCACCTTGCGGCCCAGCTCCACGTGGGCGATCTGCCGCCCGCGGTACATCATGGTCACCTTCACCTTGTTGCCCTCGGCGAGGAACTCGCGGGCATGCCGGGTCTTGAACTCGAAGTCGTGCTTCTCGATGCCCGGGCGGACCTTCACTTCCTTCAGGTGGATGACGTGCTGCTTCTTCTTGGCGGCGCGCGCGGCCTTGGCTTCCTCGAACTTGAACTTCCCGTAGTCCATGATCTTGACCACGGGGGGCCGGGCCATCGGCGCCACCTCGACCAGGTCGAGGCCGCGCTCCACCGCCGCGGCGAGGGCTTCCTCGACCGGCAGCACGCCCAGCTGTTCGCCGCCCGGTCCGATGACGCGGACGGGGCTGATCCGGATCTGCCGGTTGATGCGTACCCGGCGCTCGCGCTCCCGCTCGTTGGTGCTCAGTCTGAGGCTCCCGCGCAAAAGAAAACGGACACCCGAGGTTCCCCATGGTGTCCGGCAACAGACGGTGACGGCACCCGATGGAGCCGCCCCGATTCACTCTGTTCCTGGACCCGTGCACGCCGGCTTCACCACGCCGGGCTGGGGGTGGGAGGCCACCGGCCTCCGCTTCGAAGTGCGGCAAACCTAGCCGGGGAGCGGGGTTGGGTCAACTGTCCCCCCGGCGGAGGCCCTCAGGGGTGGGCCGGGATGACCTCCGCGAGGCCCACCCCCTTCCCCTCCGGCACCACCCGCCCGGCCGCCACGTGGGCATCGTGCTCGAAAATGAACCACCACCGCCCCGCCACCGCATTGGCCAGCAGGCTGCGCTTGCTCTCCAGCGTCCGCATCGGCTCCAGGTCGTAGCCCATGATGTAGGGGAGCGGCAGGTGATGGGCCGTGGGGATCACGTCGCCCAGGAAGACGGCGGTGTCGCCCTCACTCCGGAGGAGGATGCTCTGGTGCCAGGGGATATGGCCGGGGGTGAGGTGCACCGAGATCCCCGGGAGCACCTCACCGTTGCCGTCGAGCAGCTTCCACCGGTCGGCGGCGGCGATGGGCTCGAAGTTGGGGGGGAGATAGCTGGCGCGGGTCCGCTCGTTGGTGTGGCGGGCAAACTGGAGCTCGTTCCGCTGGACCACGTAGGTGGCGTTCGGGAAGGTCATCCGCACGTGGCGGCGCGGGTCGCCCTCGAGCTCGGGGTCCATGGTGGTGTTGCCGCCAGCGTGGTCAAAGTGGAGGTGGGTATTGATCACCCACTTCACGTCCTTCGGCAGGAAACCGGCGGCGCCGAGCGCGTCCTCGAGCCGGGTGGCGCCCTCGAGGCCGGCGTTCTCCACGCCGTAGATGTCGAGGAACTTGGCGTCTTCCTTGTTCCCGAGCGCGGTGTCGATGAGCACCAGGCCGTCGGGGTGTTCCACCAGCAGGCAGCGCATGGCGAGCGGGATGCGGTTCCGCTCGTCGGGGGCGATGCGCTTGGACCAGAGGGTGCGCGGCACCACGCCGAACATGGCGCCGCCGTCGAGCCGCTGCAGGCCGCCGTCGAGCAGGTGACACTTGAGGCGGCCCAGCTGGAAGGGCGTGGCGAGGGGCATGACGGGACTCCTCAGCGCGGCGGGGTGGGATCCGCCGCCGGCTTCTTGGCGATCAGGGCCTCGAGGTCGGCGAGGGTGCGCACGCCGCGCTCGCGGGCCAGGAGGAGCAGCCGCTCGAGCAGCTGCGCGGTGACGAACGCATCGCCCGCGGCGCGGTGGCGCGCGGGGTTCTCGAGGGCGAAGTACATGCTGAGGCTGTCCAGGCTCTTCGACTCGAGCTGCGGGAGGAGTCGCCGCGCCAGCCGGACCGTGCACACCCGCGAGGCCGCCAGCGCCAGGTCCCGCGCCCGCCGCACCTCGGCCGTGACGAAGCCCCAGTCGAAGCGGGCATTGTGCGCCACGAACACCCGGTTGGCCAGGGCGGCGAGGACCTGGTCGGCGACCACGTCGAAGGGGGGCGCGTCCGCCACCATGGCGTCGGTGATGCCGGTGAGGCCCTGGATGCGGGTGGGGATCGGGATGCCGGGATTCACCAGCGACTCGAAGACGAGCTCCCGCCGGTTGCCGTGGAGCACCACCACGGCGATGTCGGTGATGCGGTCGGGACCGGCGGCGCGCATCCCCGTGGTCTCCACGTCCACCACGGCGAAGGCGCAGTCCTCGAGGAACGGGGAGCCACGCACCTCGCTCACCAGCGCCCAGCGGCCGTCCTGCAGCTGGTGGATCCGCGGGTCCGACGCGAAGAGCGCGACCGCCAGCCGCTCCGCCACCGCCGGCGGCGCCCCGGGGAGGCCGAGCACCTCCACCGCCAGGCGGTGCGCGGAGAGCGGGCCGGCGAGCATGAGGCTCATGGCCCGCTCCACCAGGGTGCTCTCGGGGTAGCTCTGGAGCCCGATCACGGCTCGGCCCGGCGGAGGGGCAGCGTCATGCAGCGGGGGCCACCACCGCCGCGCACCAGCTCGTCGCCGTCGATGGTGATGACGGTGCGGTGCTTGGTGTCGAGCCAGTCGTCGAAGGCCACGAACTCGACGCTCGACACCTGGCGGAAGCCGGCCGCCTTGAGGGTCTCGAGCGTGAGCTCGTTCCGCTTGTAGCTGACGATGACGCCGGGCTTGAGCGCCACGAAGTTGCAGCCGCTGGTGTACTGCTCGCGGTCCTGGCCCTTTCGCTGCGGGCCGCCGGCAAAGAGCGGCTCAAGCGGCATCCCCACCTCGCGGAGCGCGGTGAAGAAGTCGGGCATCTCGCGCACGGAGTCCTGGCCCTTGCGGCGGTGCAGCACGGCAAGCCGCTCGGGGCCGAGGAAGGCGGGCGGGTAGACCACGCAGAGCTCGCGGTCCACCTGGGTGAAGAGCATGTCCAGGTGGATGGCGGTGGCCTCGCGCGGCATGACCACCATCAGGATGTCGGTCACCGCCGTCTCGGCGAAGACCCGGCCGGCCAGGTGGTCCAGCGCCGCGGGCGAGGTGCGCTCACTGAAGCCCACCACCAGCAGGTCGGGCCGGAGCAGGTGGACGTCGCCGCCCTCGAGGGTGAAGTCGCTGCGGCGCTCCTCGGAGCCGTCGTAGAGGATCCCGGCGTTCTGGAGCGCGGGGTGGAAGGCGAAGAGCACCTTGATGAGCAGCTCCTCGGTCCAGCGCACCCCGTGGCGCATGGAGCCCACCACGGCGTGCCCGCCGAGCACCATGCCGATGTCGCGGGGGAAGAAGAGGTTGGGCAGCGGCGGCAGGACGTAGCCCACGGCGTTGAGCGCGCGGGCGAAGGGACCGCCCTCCATCTCCCGCCCCTCCACGATCAGCTGCGCCAGCGCCGCCGCGTCGAGCTCCTCGAGCTGGCGGCCCAGGGCGGTGGAGGGGACCACGTCGAGGGTGGCGCGGACGAAGTACTCGCGCGCGGCGGGGAGTTCGAGGGCCTGGCGGAGGAGCTCCCGCACCTCGAACACCTTGGCGAAGCGCTCCAGCACCGCCACGAAGCGGCGGTGCTCGCGCTGGGCGGCCTCGAGCTGGATGATGTCGTCGTAGAGGTAGTCGCCCTTGTTCCCGGGCGTCACGGCCTGGAGCTCCGCCCCGGGCGTGTGCACCAGGACGGCCTCCAGCTGGCCGATCTCGCTCGTCACTCGAAGGGGCGGCATGACAGGGAAACTAGCGGAGGATGGCCCGGGACGGGGGGCCGTGCCCGGGGCGCGCCCTACCGGTTGGTGAGGGCGTAGCTCAGCGTCTCGAGCTCGAGCGCCAGGTTCACCGTCTTCACCACGACGTCGTCGGGGACGGTGAGCTGGATGGGGGCAAAGTTGAGGATGGCCTTGACCCCGAGGGAGACCACGCGGTCCGTGACACCCTGCGCCGCCTCGCCCGGAGTGACGATGACGGCGATCTCCACGGGGGAGCGGCGCAGCTCGGTCTCGAGCTCCTTGAGGTCCTTCACCACCAGCCCGTTCCAGCCCTTGCCCACCTTGGCCTGGTCGGTGTCGAAGATGGAGACGATGTCGAACCCGCGGTTGCGGAAGCCGCGGTACTGGACCAGCGCGCTGCCGATCTTGCCGGCCCCGATCATCGCCACGCGATAGGTGCGGCCCAGGCCGAGAATGTCCCGCAGCTTGAGCACCAGCTCCGCCACCGAGTAGCCGAGCCCCCGCTTCCCGAACGAGCCGAAGAAGCTCAGGTCCTTGCGGACCTGCGCGGAGGTGGTGCCGCCCCGGGCGGCGAGGGCTTCGGAGCTCACGGTCTCCATCCCCTGCTCCTCGAATTCCTCGAGGAACCGGAGATAGAGCGACAGGCGTCGCACCGTGGACTCGGCGATCTTGCGCATGCGTAGCATGTGAAATGTTTCACAAAGATAGCGCCGCGCACGCGTCGATGCTAGGGGCGAAATGGGATCGCCCGTAACGCCCGAGCGGCGCTCGGGCGCTAAGGGCTAGGCAGCAGGCGGATAGACCGTGCGGAACAGCCGGGCGAAGTCCTGGGGAGAGAGTTCCTGCGGCCGCTGGGTCTCCTCGAGCCCCGCGGCGGCGATCCACGCCCCCGCCTGCTCGGGCGCCGCCTTGGTGAGCTCGCGGAGGCCCCGCAGGAGCTGCTTCCGCCGGAAGCCGAAGAGGCCCACGGTGAAGCGGCGGAAGTCGGCCACGGCCGAGTCAGGCAGGAGGGGCTCGGCGAGGGGGCGGAGGCGGAGCACGGCGCTGTCCACCTTGGGGGGCGGACGGAAGGCGCCGGCCGGCACGGTGAACTTCCGCTCCACCGCCGCCACGGCCTGGACACCCACGCTGAGCGCGCCGTAGTCGCCACCGCCCGGCGGCGCGGCCACCCGCTCCGCCACTTCCTTCTGCACCAGGAACACGACGCTTTTCGGCCGGGGCGGCGTGAGGGCCTTCTCCAGCAGCGGGGAGGTGATGTTGTAGGGGATGTTGCCCACGATGCGCACCGGGCCGGGGCCCGTCAGCTGGTGCCAGTCGAGCTCCAGCGCGTCGCCGGCGGCCAGGAGGAGCGTGGGGAAGCGTTCGCGGAGGTCGGGGAGGAGGTCGCGGTCCTTCTCGATGGCGATGACGCGGTCGCTCCGCTTGAGGAGCTCGCGGGTGAGGCCGCCCGGCCCGGGGCCGATCTCGAGCACCGTCTCGCCCGGCGCAATCTCCGCGAGCTCGGCGATGCGCGAGAGGATGCCCGGATCGAAGAGGAAGTGCTGGCCGAGCGCCTTCTTGGGACTCAAGCGCGGAGGATGAGCAGGGTGCGGTCGTCCACGGGGCGCGGCGTGGAGAGGTCGGCCTCGTCGAAGACGGCCGCGACAATCTCGTCCGGCGTGAGGTGCCGGC
>JBGAOL010000210.1:0-7137 GCA_044221825.1 Gemmatimonadales bacterium | reverse complement strand
CGCGCACGCCATCGTCACCGCGCTCGAGGTGCGGCTCACCGCACCCACCGACTCCGCCCTCGGCGCCCGCGCCACCCAGGACCTCGGCGCCACCCAGCTCTACCTCCACGGGCGGATCGCGCTCGGCCAGCGCCCCGACGCCACCATCCCCGAGGCGGCGCGCGCCTTCCAGGCCGCCGTGGCGCGCGACTCGTCCTTTGCCCGCGCCTGGGCCGGCCTCGCGGAAGCCGAGATCCTGCTCCCGCTCTACGGCACCGCCACCCGCCCCGCCGACGCCTGGCGCGTGGCCGAGCCCGCCGCCCGCCGCGCCATCGCGCTCGACTCGACGCTCGTCGAGGCCCACACCGCCCTCGCCTACGGCACCATGCTCTACGCCTGGGACTGGCCCGCCGCCGAGCGCGCCTTCCAGCGCGCCATCGCCGCCGACCCGCGCTATCCCACCGCGCACCACTGGTACGCCGACTTCCTGGCCGGGCGCGGTCGCCTGGACGAGGCGCTGGCCGAGTTCACCCGCGCGCGCGCCCTCGACCCGCTGTCCCGCATCATCGCCGTCGAGCAGGCGTGGGCCCTCGCCAACCTCCACCGCACCGCCGAGGCCGACAGTGTGCTGGCCGGCGTCCTCCGCCTCGATCCCAACTTTGCCCACGCCACCCTGATCCGCGCCCCGATCCGCAGCGACCAGGGCCGCTACGCCGAGGCCCTTNCGGGTGGAGTGGCGCGCCCCCGAGGCCGACACGCCGCTGGTCCTCGACATCCCCGCGCTCTTCGCCCCGATCTAGCGCACCGCCTCCCGGATCCGCGCCTCCATCGCCGCGGTCACCTCGGCCGGCCGCGCCGGCAACTCCACCGTGCCCCGCCCCCCATGCCGGGCGAGGTCGTCGAGAAGCAGCCGCATCTCCGCGATCTCCCGCACCTGCGACTCGATGATCTCGTCCGCCAGCGCCCGCACCCGCGGGTCGTGGATGCTCGCCTTGCGCGCGTTGTTGATGGCAATGGAATGATGGGGGATCATGGCCCGCATGAAGGCGGCATCCCCGATCAGCGCCTGGCTCCGGTTCACCGCCAGCAGGACCACGCCCGCCAGCGCCGCCCCGGCCAGGACGGCCACCTTCGTCCCCATCCCCCGGTACATCGGCCACATGAAGCCGAGCATCACGAGCGTCATGACAGCCCCCATCAGCAGCGACGCGAGGAGCCGGTTCACGCTGAAGAACGCATGGTCGAGCGAGTAGATGAGCTGGTACATCAGGAAGAACATGAGGACAACCGAGGTGGCGATCATCGCGGCAAACCGCCCCCACCCCATGCCCATTATCGGCTTGTGCTGGTCCATTGTCGGTCTCCCCTCCGGTTAGGCCTGACGACGCGGCGGACGCGCCGCAGGGCGTCGCGCCACACCGCACGACGCGCCGCGGCGCCCATCGGAGGGACGCCGGGGACCGCACCACCCGCACCCGGCCCGGCCGGCGCCGGGGCGGGCCGGATCAGCCCACGTACCTGCCCCGCGCCCGTCTGGCTCGGTAACATATATTCGTGTAATATGTATGCCATGAAGCGCACCACCATCTTCCTCGACGAACCCCTCCTCCGCCGCGCCCAGGCCTATGCCCGCCAGCACGGCGTCAGCTTCGCCACGGTCATCCGCGAGGCGGTGAGCGGGTACCTCGCCGGCGGCACCACCACCGCCGGCCGGCTCCCCTCGGTCACCGGGCAGTTCGACTCCGGCTCGGCCGACACCGCGTCGCGCGTCGACGAGCTGCTCTGGCGCGACCCGCACGGGCGCTGAGTGCCGCGTCGCCGCAGCAAGCGCCCGGCGGCCCGGCCGCCGGAGCGGATCACCCTCGCCGACACCGGCGCGGTCTACGCCCTCCTCGATCGCGGGGACGCCTGGCATGAGCGCGTGCGCGGCTGGTGGGCCGCCGCCCTGGAGCCCATCCGCCTCCCCGAGTGCATCCTCCCCGAGATCACCTACCTCCTCGCCACCCGCATCTCCCCCGCCGCGGAACAGGCCTTCGTGCAGGCCGTGGTGACGGGCGAGTTCACCCTCGAACGCCACGACCCCCTGGACTTCGCCCGCGCCGCCACCCTCATGGGGAGCTACGCCGATCTCCCGCTCGGCTTCGTGGACGCCACCGTCGCCGCCACCGCGGAACGCCTCCTGGTCACCACGATCCTGACCACGGACCGTCGGCACTTCGGGGTCCTGCGCCCCAGCCACCGACCAGGCTTTACGCTCGTGCCCTGACATCGAGCGGGCCCGGGCAGCGCTCGGGCCCTACGACAGCCTCCAAACGACACGCGTCCCGAGCCTCACCAAGAGGCCCGGGACGCGCATCCTTCCACCCTGCCGCCCAACGACGCCCGCTCAGTGCCCCGCCAGCACCGCCTCCTCCGCATGCGCCACCGGCAGGCTCCCCTCGAGCCGCATGCTGGTCCAGCCGCCCGTGACGTTGGCCACGTCGGTGATCCCCTGCCCCTTGAGGATCTGCACCGCCAGGTGGCCGCGGAAGCCACCCTTGCAGTACACGATCACCCGCCGCCCCCGTAGGGGCCGGATATATCCGGCCCTTACGGACTCATCCCTAAGATCATCCACGGGTACGTTCACGGCCCCCGGCAAGTGCCCCGCCCCATACTCCTTCGCCGTCCGCACGTCCACCACCACCGGCGGCACCGCCCCCGCCAGCTCCTCGCGCAGCCCGGCCGCCGTGACCAGCGGGCTGAAGCCGCTCACGTCGTTCTGCCCCACGAACGCCGCCAGGTTCACGGGGTCGTTGGCGCTCGAGTACGGCGGCGCGTACGCCAGGTCCAGCTCCGCCAGGTCGTCGAGCGTCATCCGCCCGTGCAACGCCGTGGCCAGCACGTCGATCCGCTTCTCCACTCCCGCATGCCCAAACGCCTCGGCGCCGAGCAGCTGGCCGTCGCCCTTCTGGTAGATGAGCTTGAGCGTGAGCTCCCTGCCGCCCGGGTAGTAGCCGGCGTGATGCTCCTTGTGCAGCACCGCCACCCCCACGTCGAAGCCCGCCGCGCGCGCGGCCGCCTCACTGAGGCCGGTCATGGCCACCGTCGCCTCGAACACCTTCACCACGCTGGTGCCGAGCGCGCCACTATACCGCAAGCTGCCGCCGAGGGCGTTGGTGGCGGCCAGGCGGCCCTGGCGGTTGGCGGGGCCGGCCAGCGGCACCCGCACCATGCGGCCGCTGACGCGGTGGAACACTTCCACCATGTCGCCGGCGGCCCAGATGTTGGGGTCGGAGGTGCGCAGGTGCTCGTCCACCTTGAGGCCGCCGGCGAGCCCGGTGGCCAGGCCCGCCTGCTTCGCGAGCGTCAGCTCGGGACGGACGCCCACCGAGAAGAGCACCAGGTCGGCCGGGATGCGGCGGCCGTGCGTCAGCTCCACGACGTCGGCGTGGATGGCCTGCACCCCTTCGCCCGTCACCACGCCCACCCCGTGCCGCCCGCACTCGAGCGCCACCTGCGTGCCGAACTCGTGGTCGAACACCGGCAGCACCGCCGCCTCGCGCTCCACGATCGTCACCGTCAGGCCGCGCTTGCGGAACGCCTCCGCCATCTCGAGCCCGATGAACCCGCCGCCCACCACCACCGCGTGCTTCGGCTGGTGGGTGCGGAGGAAGCCGTCCAGCCGGTCCATGTCGGGCACCGTCCAGAGGCGGAAGACGTGCGGGGCGTCGCTCCCCGGGATCGGGGGCAGCGTGGGGCTCCCGCCCTGGGCCAGGATCAGCCTGTCGTAGGGGAGCCAGCGGTCGCCCTCGGGACCGGTGACGCGGACGCGCTTCCCGGCGCGGTCGATCTCCCTGGCCTCGGTGTGCACCAGCGCCGTGACGCGGTAGCGGCGGGCAAAGCTCGCCGGCGTCTGCAGCAGCAGCTTGGAGCGGTCGGTGATGTCACCGCTCAGGAAGTAGGGGAGACCGCAGTTGGCGTAGCTCACGTACGGGCCGCGCTCCACCAGCGTGATCTCCGCCTCCTCATCCAGCCGCCGCGCCCGCGCCGCCGCCGTCGCGCCGCCGGCCACGCCGCCCACGATCACGATCCTCATCGCTTGCCTCCTCCTCAGTACGCGCGGCCTATAGGCCGCGCCTACGCTTTCGCCCGCCTCCCCCTCAGTACGCGCGGCCTATAGGCCGCGCCTACGCATCACCTACGCGCGATAATCCCGCGCCGCCGCCCGGATCCCGCCCCCGTCGATGACCTTCGTGAACCCGAGCCGCGTCAGGATCCCCTGCGCATTCCGCGACCGCACGCCGCTGGCGCAGTACACCAGGATCGCCATGTCGGGCTTGAGGCCCTTCCTGGCGCGCATCGTCTCCTCCAGCACCTGCACGGGGATGTTCTCCGCCTTCGGCAGGTGGTTGAGCAGGTACTCCATCTTGCTCCGCACATCGATCACGAGGTCCAGCGGCTGGCCACGAAAGGAAGGCATGACTTCACTCCAGGGATCCAGGGAGACGCACCGGCTCACCACCGCTATATAACTATCCGGTAATATAGTTCCCGCGCAAGGCGCCGCGAATTCCCGTGGCCTTCCCGCTTTCTTCACGATCCGTCGTAGGCACCACGTCAGCCACCCCATCCTCCCAGCCCCTCGTAGGGCCCGAGGTCGACCGAAAATGCACCGCGTCCCGATCCCCTCACGGGGGACCGGGACGCGAGTCCTTCAGGACTTGTGGTGCCGAGCGCTCGCTTCAGCGAGCGATCGCGCTACTCGTACCGCAACGCCTGCATCGGATCCACCTTGCTCGCCCGCCGGGCCGGCGCGTAGCCCGCCGCCAGCGCCACCGTCGCCAGCATCATCATGGAAAGGACGAAGACCAGCGGATCATTCCCCTCGAGCCCGTACAGCAGCGACTTGGCCGCCTTGCCGATGCCGAGCGCGGCACCGAGGCCAACCACGCCGCCGATGGCCATCATGACACTCACCTGGCGCAGCACCATGGCCTGCACCGCGCGCGCGTCGGCGCCGAGCGCCATGCGGACGCCGATCTCGCGGGTGCGCTGCGCCACGGTGTAGCTCAGCACGCCGTAGAGGCCCACCCCCGCCAGGATCGTCGCCAGCGCCGCGAACGCCGCCGAGAGGATGGAGATCATCCGGTCCATGAAGATGTTCTCGCGGATCTGCTGCGGCATCGTCTTGAGCTCCTCGACCGGCATGTTGGGGTCGATCGACTTCATCAGCGGGCCGATGGCCTGCACCAGGGTGCGCGGGTCGCCGCCGGTCTTGATGTAGAAGCTCATGGAGCCGGCGTTCCGGGTCTGCATGGCCGCCAGGAAGAAGATGGGCGGCACCGAGTCCTTCACGTCGGAGTACTTGGCGTTCTTCGCCAGGCCGATGACCTGGATGTTGAGGCTGTCGGGACCCTCGTTGGAGATGAACTTGCCCACCGCGTCCCGCCCCAGGTTGAACTTCTTGGCGAACGCCTCGTTCACCACCGCCACCCGGGGCGCCCCCACCACGTCGCTCGCCGTGAACTCCCGCCCGTCGATCATCTGCACGCCGAGGGTGCTGAAGTAGCCGGGGCCCACGCGGTTGAAGCGGCTGTTGTTGTCCACGTCCGGCCCGTGCGCAAAGCCCTGCACGTACACGTCGTTGCCCCAGTTACTGCCGGCGATGAGCGGCACCATGCTCATCGTCACGCCCGTCACCTGCGGCAGCGCGCGCAGCTGCTCGTCCACCCGCTGGTACAGGTTGAGGAAGCCCGTCGAGTCGTAGCCGCTCTGGTCGGGCGAGATGCGGAACGTCACCACGTCGTCCACCTTCACGCCCAGGTCCACCCGCGTCACGTTCACCAGGCTCTTGAGGAAGAGCCCCGCCGACACCAGCAGCGCCGTGGCCATGGCGATCTGCACCGTCACCAGGCTGGCGCGGAAGCGCTGCGCCTTCCGCGCGCCCGCGATCTGCCCTGCGCCGGCGCGGATCGAGGTGATGAGGTCGCTCCGGGTGGAGTGGAGCGCCGGGAAGAGGCCGAAGATGAGCCCCGTCACCACCGCCAGCCCCGCCGAGAAGAGCATCACCGACGGCCGGATGCTGAAGCTGAACACCTCCGACACCTGGCTCGGCAGCAGCGCCCCCATGCCGGTGAGCGTCCACTGCGCCACCACCAGGCTCACCAGCCCGCCCATGAGCGCCAGCACCACCGCCTCGGTGAGCAGCTGCACAATGAGATGCCGCCGCCCCGCGCCGATGGCCAGCCGCACCCCCATCTCCGTGGCCCGCCCGGCGCCGCGCGCCAGCAGCAGGTTGGCGATGTTGGCGCAGGCGATGAGCAGCACCGTGCCGGTCACCGAGAAGAGCAGGATGAGCGGGGTGCGCGCCTCACGATGCACCGAGCTCTGCCCGCGTGCGCCCGGCGTGGCCTCGACCTGCTTGGCCTTGAAGCGCGCCAGCGTGGCCTCGCTCATCCCCTCCTGCAGCGGGGCCTCGACCTCGGTGATGATCGGGGTGTAGAGCGCGTTGAGGCCGGCGCGCGCCTGGTCCAGCGTCACCCCCGGCTTGAGGCGGCCAAAGGCGTAGATGTAGTACTGCCGGCGGTTCTCCGTGCTGGTCCAGCCACCGATGGCCTGCCACATGGTGAGCGGGACGTACAGGTCGGGCCGGCTGCCGAGCGTGGTGCCCTGGAACCCCTGCGGCGCCACGCCGATGATCTCGAAATGCTTGCCGTTCACCGTGATGGACTTGCCCACCACGTCGGGGTCGCCGCCCAGCTGGCTCTGCCAGTAGGCGTAGCTGAGCACGGTGATGAAGTGGCCGCCCACCGTCACGTCCTCACTCGGGCCAAAGAAGCGGCCCAGCGCCGGCCGGAGCTCGAGCGTGGGGAAGTAGGAGCCGCTCACCGCGACGCCGTCGCCGGAGGTGGGCTCTCGGCCGCTGTAACCCAGGCTGGCCCCGAACATCACGTGGCCCACGAGGCCGGTGAACACCTGCTGCTTCTGCTCGAGGTCGCGGAACATGGCGTAGCTGAAGACCTGCTCGCAGTCGCCGGCCTGGTTGCAGCTGGTCCCGCCGGGCTTGGGGCCGGGCGCGCCGAGGTTGACGAGTTCCGCCGCGCGGGGCACCGGCAGCGGACTCATCAGGATCTGGTCGAAGAGGGAGTAGATCGCGGCGTTGGCGCCGATGCCGAG
>JBGAOL010000209.1:0-7288 GCA_044221825.1 Gemmatimonadales bacterium | reverse complement strand
CCTCCGGCCGCCGGCCCCGGAGCGGGGCCGCGGGCTGCGTCACGTGCGCCGCCCTCTGCTGCGACGGCGTGGTGGCGGGGTAGGGCGAGCCGCCCGCCAGCATCTCGTACAGCACCAGGCCGAGCGCGTACAGGTCGGCGCGGTGGTCCACCTGCGGGTCCGCCGCCACCTGCTCCGGCGCCATGTACGCCGGGGTGCCGAGCGAGAAGCCGGCGCTGGTCATCCCCTGGGCGCCGGTGGCGGCGCGCACCGCCTTGGCCACGCCGAAGTCCATCACGAAGGCGTGCCCGCCGGCGAGCAGGATGTTCTCGGGCTTGATGTCCCGGTGGATCACGCCGGCCGCGTGCGCGCACGCCAGCGCATCAGCCAGCTCCCGGCCCAGCGCTACCGCCTCCGCCACGGGGAGCGGCCCGCGCCCGAGGCGCGCCCGGAGCGTCTCGCCCTCGACGTACGGCATCACGTAGTAGGGCACCGTCGCGCCGCCCGCCACGGGCAGCGTCCCCGAGTCGATCACGCCGACGATGTGAGGATGCTGCAGCCGCGCCGCGACCCGGATCTCCTGCAGGAACCGCTCGGTGCCGAGGGCCGCGCCGGCCTCCGCGCGCAGCACCTTGAGGGCCACCGGGCGGTCGTGCCTGAGGTCCTGCGCCAGGTAGACGCTCGCCATGCCGCCCTCACCGAGCTTCCGCTCCACGCGGTAGCGCTCCGCGAGCGCGGCGACGAGCGCGTCCGGGACGGCGTCCGTCACCGCAGCGCCTCCGGCAGCCCGATCCGCGCCAGCAGCGCCTGATAGCGCGGCTCCTGCCGCACCGGGTAGAGCACGGGCATGGCGTTCATGATCTGCAGCACGTCGGGATCGCGCGCGGCGATGGCCTGCTCGAACAGGGTGTACATGCCGTCCGTGTCCCCCACCATGTACTGGATGCCGGCGCGCTGCGCCAGGCGCGGGTCGCCCTCGAGCTCGCGGGCGATCCGGCGCGCGGCCGCCGTGTCGCCCCGCGCGGTGGCGTGCATCGCGGAGTTGAATTGCCGCACCCAGTAGTCCCCGCCCGCCATCCGGACCGCCGCGGCGTGCTCCCGGTCCGCCCGGGCAAAGTCCCGCTCGTCCATCAGGACGAGGCTCAGGATGTCGTGGCCCTCGTAGAAGGTCGAGTCGAGCTCCACCGCCTTCTCGGCCGAGGCCCGCGCGGCCGCGGTGTCCCGCTGCGACCAGTAGCCCCACGCCCGGTCGCTCCGCCACTGCGCCGTGGTGGGCTCCCGCTCCAGCAGCTGCCCGGTGGAGCCCTCGATGTCGCCGAAGGCGCCCATCTCCCAGCGGATCCAGCCGTAGAGGCCGAGCGCCTGCGCCGAGAGTGCGCGCGTGCGGCCCTCGGCGAAGAGCGAGTCGGCCTCGGAGAACTTCCAGTCGAGGTGCACCCGCGCCGCGGCCAGGGCGAAGTACGCGTCGCCGCTCTGGGCATCCAGCGCCATCGCCCGGCGCACCGCGGTCTCGAGGAGGGCGCGCGCCGAGTCGCGCGGGGCGGTCTGGTAGATGAGCGCGTACACGCTCGACATCGCCATCGCGCCCCACGCGGCGGCGAAGGTCGAGTCCAGCTCCACGGCGCGGCGCAGGTACTCGAGGCTCCGGTCGAAGCCGGTGGGGGTGCGCAGGTTGGCCTGCTCCATGCCGAGCAGGTACTGGGTGTAGGCGCGCGGGTCCACCGGCCGCGCCTCCCCGAGCCGCTCCTGCTGCGCCGGCGTGAGGCGCGCCCGGATGCCGCGCGCGATCTCCGCCGCCATCTCGTGCTGCAGCGATACGACGCCCGCCGCCGGCCGCGTGAAGGTGCGCGCCCAGAGGTTCTCGCCGGTGGCGGGATCCGTCAGCTCCGCCGCCACCGGGACTTCGCTCCCCGCCGTGAGCACCGCCCCCGTGACGATCGCATCCACCCCGAGCGCCTTCGCGATCTCGGCCGCGGGCAGCGTGCTGCCCTTGTACGCCGCCACCGCCCGGTGGCCGAGCACCCGCACGCCCGCGTCGGTCAGGACGCCGATCACCTCCCGCGTCATGCCGTCGGCAAAGAAGCCCTGGGTCGCGTCGCCGGTCTGGTTGTCCATCGGCAGCACGGCAATCCGCTCGATCCCGCGGCGCCCGGCCCCCGGCCCGAGCAGCACCCACCCCGACCACGCCGCCACCAGCACCGCCACCGCCACGAGCCCCAGCACCACCGACTGCAGGCGCGAGCCCGCCGGCTTCACTGCTGCCGGCACCGGGGCCGTGGCGCCCAGCGCCGGGGCCGGCGCCACCAGCGCCTGGACAAACTGCGCCGCCGGGCTGAAGCGGTCGGCGGGGTTCTTGGCCAGCGACCGCGCCAGCGCCCCCACCACCGCCTCCGGCACCGTGGGGCGCAGGTTGGTCACCGGCTGCGGCGCCGTGAGCAGGTGCTGCCGGGTGATGCTCTCCGCCGTGGGGCCGGTGAAGGGCACCTGCCCCGCCAGCATCTCGTACAGCACGCAGCCCAGGGAATAGAGGTCGCTCCGGCCGTCCACGTCCCGGTCGCCGGCGGCCTGCTCGGGGCTCATGTAGAGCGGCGTCCCGATGGCCAGGCCCGTCTCGGTGAGCCGGTCCCCGCCCGCCGCGCTCACCGCCCGCGCGATGCCGAAGTCGGTCACCACCGCGTGGCCGTCCTCGAGCAGGATGTTCTCCGGCTTGATGTCGCGGTGCACCACGCCGCGCGCGTGCGCGTAGCCGAGCGCGTCGGCCACCTCGCGCGCCAGCGCCAGCGCCGTGTCGATGGGCAGCTGCTTCTCGGCCGTGAGCCGGTCGCGCAGCGAGCCCCCGTCAATGTACGGCATTACGTAATACAGCAGCCCGTCCACCGCGCCGGAATCGTACAGCGGGAGGATGTGCGGGTGCCGCAGGCTGGCCGTGGTCTGGATCTCGCGCAGGAAGCGCTCGCTGCCGAGCGCGGCGGCGAGCTCCGGGCGGAGCACCTTGATGGCCACCTTGCGGCCGTGTTTCAGGTCGTCCGCCAGGTACACGGTGGCCATGCCGCCCTGGCCGAGCTGGCGCTCGACCCGGTAGTGGCCGGTCAATGCAGACGACAGGCGCGAGAAGGCGTCCGTCAAGCGACCTTGGTGTGGTGGGAAAGGGGAGGGTAACCGCCTGATATTACAGGCAGATACGCCCGGGGGCTAGGCGTCGGAAGGAATGAGGCGGGCGGAATCCGCCGGCCGGCTCAGCGACCGGGACGGGGGGCGTCGAGGAGGGCCCGCACGCGCTGCGCCAGGGACTGTGCGGAGTAGGGCTTGGCCAGGAACTCCACCCCCTCCTCCAGCACCCCGTGCTGCAGGATGACGTTGGCGGTGTAGCCCGAGGTGAAGAGGATCCGGAGGCCCGGCCGCCGTCGCAGGAGTTCCTCCGCGAGGCGCCGGCCGTTCATGCCTGGCATGATGACGTCGGTGATGAGCAGGTCGAGCCGTCCCCGGAGCCCCCCGATCCCGGCCACGGCCGACCCGCCGTCAGGGAAGGCGTGGACCACGTAGCCCTGCCGCTCGAGCAGCCGCGCGGCGAGGCCCCGCACCCGCGAGTCGTCCTCCACCAGGGCGATCACCTCCCCGTGGCCGGCGAGGTCCGGGCTGACCGGCGCGGTGAACTCCTCCGGCACGGCGTCCCGCACCCGGGGCAGGAAGATCCGGAAGGTGGTGCCGTGTCCCAGCTCCGAGTACACCTCGATTCGCCCGCCGTTCTGCGACACCGCCCCATGCACCATGGCCAGCCCGAGCCCCGTGCCGCTCCCCACCGCCTTGGTGGTGAAGAAGGGCTCGAACAGGTGCGCCTTCACCTCGTCGGAGAGACCGTGGCCGGTGTCGGAGACCGCCAGCACCACATACTCGCCGGGACCGCTCCCCGGGTGGGCCTGCACGTAGTCCACGTCCAGCTCCACGTTGCTCACCTCCACGGTGAGCGTGCCGCCGTTGGCCATCGCGTCGCGCGCGTTGATGGCCAGGTTGATGAGGATCTGGTCGGCCTGGGCGGGGTCGAAGCGCACGTCGCCGGCATCGGCGGCCACCACGGTGCGGAGCTCGATGTCCTCGCCGAGCAGCCGCTGCAGCATGCCCCGCACCCGCGTCACCACGTCGCCGAGGGCCAGCACGCGGGGGTTGATGACCTGCTTCCGCGAGAAGGCCAGCAGCTGGTGGGTGAGCGCCGCCGCCGAGTCCACGGCGGCGGCGATCTCGGTGAGGTCCTCCCGCACGGGCGAGTCGGGCGGGAGCTCGAGGCCGGCCAGCGTGAGGTGGCCCTTCATGATGGTGAGCAGGTTGTTGAAGTCGTGCGCCACGCCGCCCGCGAGCCGTCCCACCGACTCCATCTTCTGCGACTGCAGGAACTGCTGCTGCAGCCGGCGCGCCTCGGTGACGTCGAGGAAGGAGGCGAGCAGCCCGGCCGGCTGCCCGGTCCGGTCGGTGAAGCGGCTGGCGCCCACCTGCACCACGAAGGTGGTGCCGTCGGCGCGGCGCCCGTCCAGCTCCCCGGCCCAGGTGCCGTCCCGGAGCAGCACCTGCATCACCCGCATGGCCTCGTCGGGGTCGGCGAAGAACTCCACCGCCTGGTGCCCCACCACCTGCGACACCTCGGTGAAGCCCCAGCAGGTGAGGAAGGCCTGGTTGCAGAAGGTCACCCGGCCCCGGACGTCCCCCATGGCGATGGGGGTGATGGCCGAGGCGAGCGCCGCGTCCTTCTGCCGGAGTTCCTGCTCCGCCAGCTGCTGCGCGGTGCTGTCGGTGATGAAGCCGTGCCAGAGCGTGGAGCCGTCGGGGAGCCGCTCGGGGCGCGCGTGGCCGGTGCGCCAGCGCACCCCCTGCCGCGGCAGCACCACGCGGTAGTCGTGCCGCCACGGCTCCAGCGTTTCCGCCGAGCGGCGGATGGAGGCCACGATGCCGTCGAAGTCGTCGGGATGCAGCCGGCTGAAGACCGGGGTGGCGTCCTCGCGGATCTCGGCCGGCGTCACCTCGTAGATCTCCTCCATCGCATCACTGGCGAAGGGGAAGCAGGAGCGGCCGTCGGGGTGGAGGCGGTACTGGTAGATGACGCCGGGGACCTGCTGCGCCAGGCGGGTGAGGAGGTCGGAACTGGCGCGGGTGGCCACCTGCTCCGTGACGTCGCTGCCCATCAGGGCCACGAGGCCGTGGGCGGGGTCGGCCACGGCGGTCCAGTCCAGGAGGCGCGCCCCGCCGCCCGAAGTGTGGGTGCGGAACTGGCCCGAACCGCCCTCCCGGACCAGCCGCGTCAGCTCCGTCTCCGCGGCGGCGCGGTCCTCTGGCCGGAGCAGCTCCGTCAGCGGACGTCCCTCCAGCTCGGTGGCGCTCGCCTGCATGAGGCTGGCGAACGCCGCATTGGCCCGCACCACGCGCGCGGACGCGTCCACCACGCAGAGCGGGTTGGACGTCAGTTCAAAGAAGGGACCGAGATCAAAGCGGGCCATCCGTGGCCTTTGGCTGGACTGCCCAAGTTTCGGCGCGCGGTCGGCCGAATTCAATGCATGAGGGTCCTCGGTGGCCGAAATCCGGTCGGAGATGGGCAGCTTGCCTCACACCTCGCGCTCGTCCTCCTGCCGCGCGGCGAGCCAGCCGCCGATCACTTCCACCACCTTCGCCACCCGCCGCTGGGTGGCCGGGGCCAGCGACTCCCCGTACCCCAGCTCCACCGCGGGGATGGCCACCTGCACCGCCTCGGCCGGCACCTGGTTGAACACGTCGCCCGCCAGGCGGAGCAGCACGCCCGGGGAGGCGATGTGGCTGCCCGAGGGCATCGCCGCCGCCGTCACCGGGGTGTACACCGTCTCCGTGACCCCCACCGACGCGTCCACGAAGATCACCACGTCCGCCCGGGCCACGTAATCGGCGAGCTCGGGGGTGAGCTGCTGCACGGCCAGGTACCACCCGTCCGGGCAGAGCTGTTCCAGTCCCTCGACGACCCGCACGCCGGCCCCGTCATCGCGGCGGGTGGTGTTCCCGATGCCGATGACCAGCACCCGCTTCACCGGTGGCCCTCCGCCAGCCGGGCGCCCCGCCGGTCCACCAGCTCCACCTGGAGCGGCATCCGGCCCAGCGCGTGGGTGCTGCAGGAGAGGCACGGGTCGAAGGCGCGGATGCCGGCCTCGAGCCGGTTGAGCAGCCCCTCGGTGATGGTGACGCCCTCGAGGTACCGCCGCGCCAGCGTGGCCACCGTGCCGTTCATCGCCAGGTTGTTCTGCGCCGTGGCGATCAGCATGTTGACCTTCTGCAGCACGCCGTCGTCGTTCACCCAGTAGTGGTGGAACAGCGTGCCGCGCGGCGCCTCACAGCAGCCGACGCCCTCGCGGGCGTTGACCGACGCCTGCGCGCGGACGTGGGTGTCGAGGATCTCGGGGTCCTGGAGGAAGCGCTCGATCTGCTCCACGGCGAAGAGGATCTCGATCAGCCGCGCCCAGTGATAATGGAACGGGTTGTTCACCGCCCGCCCCGGCGCCAGCGCGCGGAAGCGCACCCGCTCGGCCTCCGCCTTCGGCGTCGGGATGTAGTCGCAGATGTTGAGCCGCGCGAGCGGCCCCACCCGGTAGATCCCCTTCTCGATGCCGAGCGCGCGATAGTACGGGAACTTGAGGTAGCTCCACGCCTCGGTGTGCTCGGCGAAGTAGCCGTGGTAGCCGGCGGGATCGAGGTGGTCGGCCACCACCTCGCCGTAGGCGCTCGTCAGGCGGAGGGCGCCCCCGTAGTACTCGAGCGCGCCGTCCGCCGCCACGAGGCCCAGGTGCATGGTCTCGGGCTCGCCGAAGTTGGGGATCTCGTCCTTGAACTTCTCCCGGACCTGCGCCAGCGCGGCCAGCGCCAGCTCGGCCGTCTCCAGTGCCTCCGGGATCCAGGCCAGCAGGTGGTCGCGCCGCGCCACGTCGAGCGGGTCGCGGACGCCGCCGGCCACCGCCCACGGGGTGTGGATCTTCCGCCCGCCGAGCAGCTCGATGACCTCCTGCCCGAACTTCCGCAGCCGGATCCCGCGCCGGGCAAACTCCCGGTCCGCCTGCAGCACGCCAAAGATGTTCCGGGTGGCGGGGTCGTGGTCGAAGCCGAGCAGCAGGTCGGGCGAGGAGAGGTGGAAGAAGCTGAGCGCGTGGCTCTGCACCCACTGCGCCAGCGTGAGCAGGCGGCGCAGCTTCTCCGCGGCGGGCGGGATGGCCACGGCCAGGATGGCGTCGCCGGCCTTGGCGCTGGCCACCAGGTGGCTGGCGGGGCAGATGCCGCAGATGCGGCTGGTGAGCCCCGGCATCTCCCA
>JBGAOL010000208.1:0-7403 GCA_044221825.1 Gemmatimonadales bacterium | reverse complement strand
TGGCGCTCGGGATCGGGCTGACGGCCACCATGTTCAGCATCGTCTGGGGGGCGTTCCTGCGGGGGCTGCCTATCGAAGGGGGGGATCGGCTGGTGCACATCCTCCGGACGCGGCCCAGCCAGCAGGTGGAGCGGGATGGGGTGCCGGCGAGTGACCTGGCGGCGTGGCGAGAGGGGCAGCACAGCTTCACCGATCTCGGCGGGTTCGGCGAGGGGACGGTGAACGTGAGCGGGCCGGAGGGGCAGCCGGAGCGGTTCGATGGCGGCTACATCTCGCCGTCCGTGTTTCCCATCGTGGGCGTGGCGCCGCTCATGGGGCGGGCGTTCACGGAGGAGGAGGGGAAGCAGGGGGCCGCGCCGGTGGTGGTGCTTGGGTGGGGGATCTGGCAGCGGCGTTTTGCCGGGGACCCCGCGATCATCGGCAAGACGATGCGGGTGAACGGGGTCACCCGCGAGATCATCGGGGTGATGCCGGAGGGGTTCGAATTCCCCGCCAACTCGAAGCTCTGGCTGCCGCGGGTGGCCGACCCACTGGCCCAGCCCTGGGGCGAGGGGGAGCACTTCAACGTGATTGGCCGGCTCAAGCCCGGCGTCACGATCGACGCGGCGCAGCAGGACCTCGTGGCCATCGCCAAGCGGCTCGGCACCGAGCACGTGAAGGAGAACGAGGGCGTCTCGCCGATGGTCAAGGAGTTCACGGACCTCTACGTGGATTCCGAGCCCCGGGCCATGCTGTGGACCATGCTGGCGGCGGTCTTCGGGGTGTTCCTGATTGCCTGCACCAACGTGGCCAACCTGCTGGTGGCGCGCGCGGCGGTGCGCACGCGCGAGGTGGCCATCCGGACGGCGCTCGGCGCCAGCCGGTGGCAGATCGTGACACAGCACCTGGCGGAGTCGCTGATGCTGTCGCTGATCGGCGGGGTGCTGGGGACGGGGATCGCGTGGTACGGGTGCAAGCTCTTCATGGACTCCATCCGCGACACGGAGCCGCCGTACTGGATCCAGATTCACCTCGACGCCGGGGTGCTGGCCTTCGTGGTGGGGATCACGGTGGTGGCGGCCGTCGTGAGCGGGCTGGTGCCCGCGCTGCAGGCCACGCGGGGGAGCCTGTACGACGTGCTCAAGGACGAGGCGCGCGGGTCGAGCTCGCTCCGGCTCGGGCGGTTCAGCCGGACGCTGGTGATGGTGGAGCTGGCGCTGGCGGGCGGGCTGCTGGTGGGGGCGGGGTTCATGATCCAGAGCGTGGTGCAGCGGGCGCACTTCGACTACGGGGTGCCCACGGGGAACACCTTCACCGCACGGCTCGGGCTCTTCGAGGCCACCTACCCGGACAGCACCAGCCGGAAGCGGTTCTGGCTGGAGCTCGATCGCCGGCTCGGCGAATTGCCCAACACGCGCGGTGCCGCCATCTCCACCACGCTGCCGGGGCTCGGCGCCTGGTCGGACCGGTTCGGGGTGGAGGGGAAGACGTACGCGCAGGACTGGGACTACCCGGAGACGCGGTTCATCGCGGTGACGCCGGGGTGGTTCCCGGCGTTCAAGCTCGCGCCGCTCGAGGGGCGGCTGCTCGGGCCGGGGGATGACCAGGCGGGCATGCCGGTGACGGTGGTGTCGAAGGCGTTTGCCACCCGGTATTTCGGGCAGGAGTCCGCGCTCGGGAAGCGGGTGCGGATCGGGGACTCGAAGAGCAAGGAGCCGTGGCGAACCATCGTGGGCGTGGTGCCGGACGTGGCCAGCGACGGCACCGACACCAAGCACCAGCTCGGCACCACGCTGTACGTGCCGGTGCAGCAGGGGAACTACCAATTCCTTTCGGTGGCGGTGGTGGCGTCGGGCAGCGACCCGATGGCGCTGCAAAAGACGGTGGAAGGGGTGGTGAGCGGCATCGATCCCGACCAGCCCATCTACTGGGCCCGGACGCTCGACCAGGCGATCTACCAGCAGGGGTGGTTCTACGAGGTGTTCGGCGCGCTGTTCGTGGCGTTCGGCGGGGCGGCGCTCTTCCTGGCCACGGTGGGGGTGTACGGCGTGGTGAGCTTCGGCGTGGCGCAGCGCACCCGGGAGGTGGGGGTGCGGATGGCGCTGGGTGCGGGGTCGCAGGATGTGCTCGGGTTATTCCTCAAGCAGGGGGCGGTGCAGGTGGCGGTGGGACTCACGGTGGGGCTGGTGCTGGCGTTCTTCCTGGGGAAGGGGCTCGGGCTGGTGCTGTTCCGGGTGAACACGGCCAACCCGCTGATGTACGCGGGGGTGAACGTGGTGCTGGCGCTCACCTGCCTGGCGGCGATTTTCCTGCCGGCGCGGCGGGCGCTCAAGGTGGATCCGATCGTGGCGTTGCGCTACGAATAGCTCCCGTAGCGGCGGAGCTGGGCTCCGCCGACTGGATCCTCGCCATCGTGCGGGATGTTGAGATCTCAGCGGAGCGTAGCTCCGCCGCTACGGATTCGAGGGCCGGCATCGTGCGGGATGTTGGAGGTCCGGGCGGAGCGTAGCTCCGCCGCTACGGATTCGAGGGCCGCCATCGAGTCTGGGCGATCCAGTCGGCGGAGCGTAGCTCCGCCGCTACGGGTGCGATGACAGGAGCGGGGCGCGTCGGGAGACGAGCCCCGCTTGTCGTGTGCCGGTGCCTGCGCCGTGCGACTACGGCGCGAAGGTGGCCGAGTTGATGGTGTAAGCGGTGGTGGCGGTACCGCCGCCGCTCACGTTGATGGTGCCGGGGAGGAGCGAGTCGGTGGTGAAGGCCGACACGTTGCCGGGGCCGGTGATGTTGAAGCCGTAGCTGCCGGCCGGCAGGTAGCGGAGGTTGGCGGTGAAGGCGCCGCTCGAGTCGGGGCCGGCGAAGGCCACGGTGCGGGCCACGCTGTCGCTGCCGGTGAAGCTGCCGTTGAAGAGGCCGAGGCCGACGCCGGCGCTGTCGAAGCGGGCCTGGGTGGCGGAGTCGGCGCGGAGGGTGACGCTGGCGCCGCCGAGCTCGCCGGGGTTGTTGGAGGTGAGGATCGGCGTGAGGGTCCAGCCGGTGGAGTCGCCGCTGAAGCTCTGGTTCACGTCGAAGTCCACGACGAGCGTGTCGTTGGAGCCGTTGGAGATGCGGATGCCGCCGCCCGGCATCGGGACGTCGAAGCCGTTGCTGTCGCTCGGCTCGGCGAGGCCCAGGGTGCCGGTGACGGCGGTGCCGCCGGGCAGCCCGGGGTAGTCGCTGGCGGTGGCGAAGACGCTGGAGCCGCCGGTGAGGCTGTCGTTCTCCACCTGCACGTACGCGCCGGAGACGCGGAGCTGCATGCGGGTGTATTCCCCGGCCTTCACGGTGACCTCGCTCGCGAGCACGGTGTCGCGGGCGGCCAGGGGGAAGAGGTCGAGGGTGGCGGGATCGCTGAGGACGGTCTCGCGCCGCCCGTCGGCGGTGACGAGGGTGATCCCGTCGATGGTGACGACCGCGGCCTGCACGTCGCCGGGGGCGTCCTTGAGGATGATGGTGAGCTTGCCCTCGCCGTTGGGGCCGATGTTGCCGCCGCCGTTGTCGTCGTCGCCGCAGGCCACGAGGCCGGCCACGAGCATGAGCGCGGCCAGCCCCGCGTTGGTTCCGATTCTCTGCATGGATGCCACTCCTCCCAATGGATGATTCCCGGGCTCCGCCGGTGGGCGGAGGCCGCGAAAGCCGGTCTGTTGCGGTAACACGTAGGACGTCGTGCCGCGGAGGCGGGGCACCACGTGCGCCGGCGCACGTGGCGGGGGTGACGTGGAGCTGACGGAATCCGGGCCGTGGCGGGAAGCCGCCCGGCCCTAGGGGAGAGGCTGGTCGGCGGCGAGCAGGCGGCGGTAGCGGGGCGTCTCGCTGAGCGGGCTCATGTCGCGGAAGGCGACGGCGTGAAACCACGCCCAGCCCTCGTAACCCTCGGCGACGGCCTGGGAGAGGAGGGTGAGGGCCTCGTCGTCGTGCCCCGCCACCGCGGCGAGGCGGGCGCGCATGACGGTGTGGGCGCCGGGGTTGTAGGCGGGGCGGGGGCCGAGGATCCGTGCGGCATCGGCGTGGTGCCCGCCGCGGGCGCGGCAGAGGGCGTACATGCCGCGGTAGTCGAGGCGGTCGGGGAAGTCGCGCGCCAGCGAGGCGAACCAGGGCTCGGCTTCCGGCCAGCGGCCGGCATCGTAGAGCGCGCTGCCGAGCCAGTAGCGGTGGACGCGGCTCCGGGGATCGCGGGCCAGCTGGGTGCCGAGCCAGGCGATGGCGCGCTTGTAGTAGGCGTTGCTGCGGAAGCCGCGGCCGTGGGCCGCGAACTCCTCCCCCGCCACCACCAGCGCGGCGCCGTAGGACCAGTAGCTGTCGGGGGGCAGGCTGGCGGCGGCGTCGAGGAGCGAGTCCACCAGCGCGTCGCGGCCGAGGGCGGCGGCGGCGCGGACCTCGAGGACCGCGGCCACGCGGCTGTCGGGGTGCTGGGCGCGCATGGCGCGGACGGTGGCGAGCTCCGCGTCGTGGTCCTTCACCAGGTGCTCGGCGTGGGCACGCTGGGTCCAGTAGGGCGCCCAGCTGCGGAGCATGCCCTGGGTGGGGTCGAGGCGGCGGAGCACCTCGCGCGCCTCGTAGGGGCGGTAGACGTTGAGCGCGGCCCAGGCCACGGCGTAGCCGCCGCGCGGGTGGGGGCCCGCCTGCTCCGCCTGGCGGATGGTGGCCAGGGCGCGGAGGCCGTCGCCGCGGAGGAGGGCGCGGAGGTACTCGCCCATGAGCTCGTGGTACGGCGCGAGCGGCAGGTCGCGGCGGCGGAGCTCGGTGAGGAGGGTGTCGATGGCGGCGTAGTCGCTGGTGTTCCAGAGGTCGAGCGCGGCGTGCACCAGCGCCACGCCGAAGGTGGTGTCCAGCGCGAACGCCTCACGGAAGGCCACGGTGGCGCTGTCGTACTGCCCGGCCAGGTGGGCGCGCATGCCGCGCTCGAACGCGCGGTACGCCTCGAAGGTGGGGGGCCGCTCGGCCAGGCCGGGGATGCCGCCGAGCTCGCTGTCGGCCCGGATGGCGAGCGCGGCCATGATGCGGGTGCGGAGCACCTGCACGGCCTGGTCGGCGGAGTCGCGCGGGGCGAGGGCGGGGGCCGGGGCGGCGAGGACGGTGCCGCGGACGGCGTCGATGACCTGGGCCTGGAAGCGGAGCCGGTCGCCCACCAGGTAGTAGGCGCCGCTGATGACGGTGCCGGCGCCGGTCTCGCGGCGGAGCGCGGCGACGGGGTCGGCGGCGCCCGCCAGCTCCACGCCCTGCGCCGCGCTCCAGGGCACCACCCGCACCACGCCGGCCTCCTGCAGGCCCTGCGTCACCCAGTCGCCGGCGAGGTGCCCCCAGGTGCCGAGGGTGGAGTCGCCGGTCTCGTTGCGGAAGCTGAGCACCGCCACCGGCTGCGGCAGGGTGCCGGGGTCGAGGCGCGGGGCGCGGTTCCGCGCCACCAGGAGGGCGGCCGCGGCCACCACGAGCAGGGTGGTGAGGATCCAGGCGCGGCCGCGGGGGGCAGGCGTGGCGGGGGCGCCGTCGTCGATGGCCTCGAGGCGCGCCAGCAGCGCGGCGCCGTCCCTGGGGCGGTCGGCGGGCGTCTCGGCGAGGGTGTCCTTCACGAGCTGCACCAGGCCGGCCGGCACCTCGGGCGGGAGGGTCTGGGCAAAGTCCTTGAAGCCGTCGGGGGAGCGGCCGCTGAGCATCTCGCGCGCCAGCACGCCCCAGGCGTAGACGTCGGCGGCGGGCGTGGTGGCGCCGCCGAACGACTGCTCCGGCGCCATGTAGCCGACGGTGCCGATGGCGAGCCCCTCGCCGGTGTGGCGGTCCATCCGCCCGCTGTGGCGCAGGAAGGCGATGCCGAAGTCGAGCAGGTAGGCGTGGTCGCCGACGAGGAGGACGTTCTCGGGCTTGAGGTCGCGGTGCACGATGCCGGCCTGGTGGGCGGCGGCCAGCGCGCTCGCGATGTCGGTGAGGAGCTTCCGCACCACGGGGTAGGGGAGCGCCCCCTCCTCGCGGAGCCGGGTGCGGAGCGTCTCGCCGCCCAGGTACGGCATCACGTAGTAGAGGTACTCGACCGTGGGCCCCTGCGCGCTGCCGCCGGTGGTGCGGCCGCTCGGCGTGGAGATGCCGGAGTCGAGCAGCGGCAGGATGTGCGGGTGGGCCAGGCGGGCCACCACCCGCACCTCGTCGAGGAAGCGGCGGTTGCCGTAGGCCAGGGTGGCCTCGGGGTTCATGGCCTTGATGACCACGGGGCGGTCGTGCTTCCGCTCGCGGGCCAGGAACACCGTGGCCATGCCGCCCTTCCCGATTTCCCGCTCCAGGGTGTAGCGGTCGCCGAGGATTTCCGTCAGGCGGGCCTGGGCGGCGGAGTGATCGGCCGGGAGGGGGAGGGGGCGGTCGAGCATGCCGCCCTCCTCGGCGTGGGCGGCGAGCATGCGCGCCACCACGTCGCGGAGGTCGGTGTCCGAGGTGGCGCGCTCCAGCCAGGATGCGCGGGTGTCCGGCGGCTGGTCGAGCGCGCCGTCGAAGAGTTCCTCGATGAGCCGCCAGCGCCCGCCGTCGGTCATCGCGGCCCTTGGGCCAGCTCCTGGTGCAGCCAGGCGCGCGCCTTGGCCCAGTCGCGCTGCACCGTGCGGGTGGTGACGCCCATGAGTGACGCGATCTCCGCCTCCTCGAGCCCGCCGAAGAACCGGAACTCCACCACCTGCTTGAGGCGCGGCGAGTGGACGGCGAGCCGCTCCAGGGCCTCGTCGAGCGCCAGGATCTCCTCGGGGGGCGCGGGGCTCGCCAGCTCGCCCGGGAGCGAGACGGCGAGGGCGCCGCCGCCCCGCTTGCCGGCCAGGCGGCGGCGGGCGTGGTCCACCAGCACGTGCCGCATGGCGCGGGCGGCCACGGCCAGGAAGTGCTGGCGTGACGCAAAATCGGGCGTCTTGCCGTCCGCGATGCGGAGCCAGGCCTCGTGCACCAGCTCGGTGGGCTGGAGGGTGTGGCCCGGCCGCTCGCGGCGGAGGAGGCGCTCCGCGGCGCGGTGGAGCTCGGCCTGGAGGATGGGGAGGAGCTGGTCGTAGGCGGTGGCTTCCCCCGCGCCGAGGGCGTGGAGGAGGCGGGTCACTTCGCCGGGGGATGCGAGGTGGTCGTCGCTCATGGGCTCGCTGCTAATGTCGGGTCCGGGGACAGGCCAGCGCAATACGGGGATGGAGCCCGGCAGGTGCCGGGCACCCCCCTTCCCACTGGAGAGCGTCATGTCCCGCCTTCCCCTGACAATCCTCGCCGCCGCCCTGGCCGTGGCCCCCGCCGTCCAGGCGCAGGGCGATGCCGCGCACGGTGGCCACGAGCACGCCCCGGCCACCGCCGGTGCCGCGGTGCCGCTGTACGACAACCTCGGCACGCTGCACTACCCCGTCCGCACCGCCACGCCGGCGGCGCAGGCGTATTTC
>JBGAOL010000207.1:0-7319 GCA_044221825.1 Gemmatimonadales bacterium | reverse complement strand
CGCGTCTCCGCGCCTCTGCGGTGAAACCGCACGACCAGCCCACCCATCATCCGCTGCGTCCCTCCATGCCAGCACGAGCGCCTGCGGTGAAACAGCACACCGAGCCCGGTGCCCTACCCGACCTCCGTCCCCCAGATTAGGGTTGTGCCAGCAAGGAGGTCGTCATGCAGACGCCGGAAACCATCAGGAAGGCGCTCCGCGGGGTGAAGGACCCGGAGCTCAACCTGAACATCATCGACATCGGCCTCGTCTACGAGGTGACCATCAACGAGCAGGGCGAGGTGAAGGTGCAGATGACCCTCACCAGCCCCGCCTGCCCCGCCGGCCCCGAGATCGTGGGCGACGTGAAGCGCTGCATCGAGGACCTCGAGGGCGTCACGTCGGTGGAGATCGAGATCGTCTGGGAGCCGTACTGGACGCCGGAGAAGATGGATCCCCGGGTGCGGGCATTCCTCGGGGGGTGAGCGTCGGGTGAAGCGGCGAGGTTCCCTGCGAGGGCCGCCTCGCGGTGTGACTCAACGCAGAGGCGCGGAGGACGCAGAGAACGCGGAGGGATCGAGCCCGGGGTGGCAGTTGCCCACCGCGGGCTATTCTGTTCTTGGGTGGGGCTCCATGATCGGGAGGGGCCGTTGCCGAGCTCGCACCGACGCCCCCCAGAACACAACGGGCTCACCCTGCGGTGAGCCCACCATCCTCGAGCAGTACCTCTGCGCTCCTCCGCGTCCTCCGCGCCTCTGCGTTGAGCGCGCCGATCTCACCCCACCGCCGCCGCTAGCAGCTCCGCCCCGAGCACCGCGCGCTGCCAGCGCCGCATCCCCTCCACCTCGGCGAACTGCTCCACCGACTTGGGCTCGAGCCGCGCGATGGCTTCGAGGAGGCCGTTGGGGCACAGCACGCCCGGCGCCAGCTCGAGCCGCTCGCTGGCCGCGTTGCGGGCCGCCTTGAGGCGCTCGAGGCGTGCTTCGTAGGCCAGGTCGGGCGGGGGGCGGCGGGCGCGCTCGAAGACGGGGAGCGTGTCGCCGGGGGCCTTGATGCCGCGGGCCACCGCCGCGAGGATCTCCCCGCCGCGCTTCCTCAGCTGGTCGGGCGAGAGCGCCTTGAGCTCGCGCAGCGCCACCTCGTCCGCCGGCATCGCCTTGGCGATCGAGATCATGGCCTCGTTCTGGAGCACGCGGAACGGGGCCCGGTCGAGCTGCTTCGCGGTGGCCTCGCGCCAGGCGTGGAGCTCGCGGAGCACCGCGTACTGGTGACCCCGCAGCGTGCGCGCGCCCTTGAGGCGGAGGTAGGCTTCCTCCGGCGGGCCGCCCGGGTTCCAGCGCACCTCCTCCAGCAGCTCGAACTCCTCCGCCGCCCAGCTCCACCGCCCCATCTCCTCGAGGCGCGCCTTGAGGATGTCGCGGAGCTGGGGGAGGTAGCGGGTGTCGTCCGCCGCGTATTCGAGCATGCCCGGCAGCAGGGGCCGCACGCTCCAGTCGGCGCGCTGGAATTTCTTGTCGAGCTTCACGCCGAGGTACTTTTCGAGCAGCGCGGCCAGGCCGATGCCCGGCTCGTTCAGCAGCTGTGCGGCAATCCTGGTGTCGAAGAGGCTGGTGGCGGTGAAGCCGTAGTCGCGGTGCAGGATGCGGAGGTCGTAGTCCGCGTCGTGGAAGATCACCTCCACCGCGCGGTCGGCGAGGAGCCGGCCGAGCACCGCGAGGTCCGCCACGGCGAGGGGGTCCACCACCACGGTGGCATCGCGCGTGGAGGCCTGCACCAGGTAGATGCGGTCCTGGTAGCGGTGGAAGCTCGCCGCCTCGGTGTCCACGGCCAGGAGGGGGACCCCATCCAGGCCGCCGAAGAACCGGTCGAACGCCGCCTGCGACTCGAGATACAGCGAATCACTCACGCGCACTCACCATCTCGAGGCCCGCGGCGATCTCCTCGAAGGCCTTGGCCAGCGTCTTGTAGTATTCCGCGTCCGGCTGCGGCGCTCCCCCCATCGCGGCATCCATCTGGAGCTTCCGCGTGAGGCGGGCGGCGTGGCGGATATAGTCGGTCGGTGGCTTCATGGGCCGGGAGGATTCGGGTGACGGGACCGCGCGATGATGGGAATAAAGTAGCGCAACCCGGCGCTTGGGTAGGGACCACGCTCCCGCTCGCGGCCTTCACCGCCTCGCTGCCGCCCCGCCACCCGCTCGGCGCATTCCCGTCCCCCCTCGTCCCGGTGCCCGCGCTGGCGGAGCGCCTGGGCGCCCGCACCTTCCTGGTGAAGCGCGACGACCTGAGCGGTCCCCGCTTCGGCGGCAACAAGCTGCGCGCCCTCGAGTGGCTCCTCCCCACCCTCGGCGATGCCGTGGTGACCCTCGGCGGCTACGGCTCCACCTGGTGCGCCGCCCTCGCCGCCACCGCGGGTGAGGTGGGGGCCATGGCCTGTCCCGCGCTCGCGCCCCAGCCCTGGACCGACACCGTGGCGGGTGTCCTGTCCACCACCACCACTCACGGTCAGGTGACGCTGGCCGGAAGCGAGCTCGCCATGCCGCTGGCGCTGGTGCGCGCCTGGCTCGCCGCGCGGCAGCATGGCCGGGTGTCGTGGCTGCCGGCCGGCGGCGCGTCTCCACTCGCCGTCCTGGGTAGCGCCAATGCCGCGCTCGAGTTCATGAACCAGGTGGAGGAGCAGGGGCTCCAGCGGCCCGATGCGGTGCTGGTGCCGGTGGGATCCTGTGGAACGGCGGCAGGACTGCTCCTGGGCCTGGCCCTCGGTGGCTGGAAGACCACGGTGATTGGCGTGCGCGTGGCCGCCCCGCTCTTCGCCAACGTGCCCCGGGTGGGGCGGCTGGTGCGCGGCGCGGAGCGGCTCCTCCGCCGGCACGGCCTCCGGGCGACGCCGGTCCTGCCGCCCTTCCACCTGGTGGGCGATCAGCTCGGTGCCGGCTACGGCCATCCCACCGCGCCCGGACGCGCCGCGCAGGCCGCGCTGGCCGAGGCGGGGTTGCGAGTGGACCTGACGTACGGAGCGAAGTGCTGTGCAGCCGCGCAGGGTGTCGCGACTTCCTTTCCGCACCTCTGCTTCTGGCATACATTCGACGCACGACTGATGTCGGCGCCGGCGACGGACCATCCGCTCGTCGCCCGCGCCCAACGGACGGCGGAGGCGCTGTGGCCACACCCGAAATCGACCTGACCGTCTACCCCGACGAGTGCGACGCCTACGGGCACCTGAACCAGGCCTCGTTCGTGGCGCTGTTCGAGCGGGCGCGGTGGGAGGTGCTGGCGCGCGGGCCCGGCATGGACTTCTTCACCCGGCGCGGGGTCTGGCCGGCCGTGCGGAAGTCGGTGGTCGAGTACCTCGCCCAGGCCTATCCCGGCGATGTGCTGCGCTTCTCCCAGCTCTTGGTCCACGTGGGCCGCACCAGCTTCACCATCCGGCAGATGGCCCGCCGCCAGCGCGACGATCTCCTCGTGGCCACGGCCGAGCTGGTCTTCGTGTGCGTGGACCAGCGCGGCACCCCGGTGCCGGTGCCGTCCGAGCTCCCCAACGTCTTTGGTGATCGCCCGCTCCCGGGGAACCTCCGCCGCGTGGCCGTGAACGGCGTGAACCTCGCCGTGCTGGCCAAGGGGCAGGGGCCGGCCATCCTGTTCATCCACGGCTACCCGCTCGATCACAGCATCTGGGAACACCAGGTGGCCCACCTCGACGGCTGGACCCGCATCGCGCCGGACCTGCGCGGCATGGGCCAGTCCGATGCGCCCGACCTGGGCTACTCCATGCAGACCTACGCCGAGGACCTGCTGGCCCTGCTCACGGCCATGGGCGTGGACAAGGTGGTGCTCTGCGGGCTGTCGATGGGCGGCTACGTGGCGTTCGAGATGGTGCGCCGCGCGCGCGAGCGGGTGCGGGGCCTCATCCTCATGGACACCCGCGCCGAGGCGGACACCGCCGAGGGAAAGAAGGCGCGCGACGTCGCGGCGCAGCAGGCGCGCGAGGGAGGCGCCGAGGCCATCGCCGGCGCCATGCTGCCCAAGATGCTGGCCACTGCGCCGGCGCCCGGGCAGGCGGAGCTGCGCCAGAAGCTGCAGCGCATGATGGCCGCCACCCCGGTGGCCGGCATCCTCGGTGCCCTGGGTGCGCTCAAGGAACGCCCCGACAGCCACCCCTTGCTGCCGACCCTGAAAGGCATCCCCACCCTGGTGGTTGTGGGGGAGGACGACCAGATCACCCCGGTAGCCGGCGCCCGGACCATGGCTGCGGCCATCCCGGGGGCCCAATTGCGGGTCGTTTCGGGAGCGGGCCACCTGACACCACTGGAACAGCCCGACGTCACCACCCGGGCGGTGGCCGATTTTCTGGCCACCCTGCCCAGGGCGGAATAGGCTGCAACCTTTTCGGGGGGGTGTGCGTCTATAAAGTGGCGGCCGGAATGACCTGCGGTTCGGTTGCCTGTGGGACACCTTCCTAAACGCCCCGCCACCGCGGCCAAGTCAGTACGGTGACGGGGCGCCTCTCCTTAAGGACGCTGAAGTCGCCGGGAGTGTGACGAAGATCACGCTGCCTGACATGTCGCAACGGATGAAACGTGAGACAACGAATACGGGCCGCCCCCCACAGAGGGGGCGGCCCGTTGTGTCTGGCCCTGGCGGCGATGCCTACTTCTTGGGGCGGCCGGGCGGGGTGTCGCTGCCGAAGACGTCGCGGTTCTTGGCGATGAAGGCCTTCTGGTCCGCCGGCACGTCCTCCTCCGGGAAGATGGCGTTCACCGGGCACTCCGGCTCGCAGGCCCCGCAGTCGATGCACTCGTCCGGGTGGATGAACAGCTGGTTCTCACCCTCGTAGATGCAATCCACGGGGCACACATCCACGCAGGCGCGATCCTTCACATCGATGCACGCTGCCGTGATCACGTAGGCCATTCTGCTGCTCCTTGGGAGTCGTGCGCCGCACTCGGCGCCGGTGTCGCTCGGCGGGGTGTCGCTGGGGCAAACATTGCCAGAGGCTCGGGCGTCGCGCAAGGGGGCGATTACCTTAGACGACATGCGTCGCACCGCCTTCACGGTTTTCATAAGCTCGCTGCTCTTCCTGGCCTCGCCGGCACGCCCAGCGGCGGCCCAGGAGGCGTGCAGTGCCCCGCTCACCCTCGTCCTCTCCGGGGGTGGCGCCAAGGGCCTGGCACACATCGGCGTGCTGAGGGTGCTCGACAGCCTGGGGATCCGGCCCACGCGGATCGTGGGAACCAGCATGGGTTCCATCGTGGGCGGGATGTACGCCAGCGGCTACAGCGGCCACGAGATCGACTCGCTGGCGCGGAGCCTCACGCTCTCCGATCTGTTCACCCAGTACGCCCCGCGCACGCCGCGGGCGCTGGCGCCCCGGCTCCCGCTGGCGGTCTGGGAGGAGGGCGAGGGCGGCTTTTCCTTCCAGCGCGCCGCCGTGCGCGAGGGCGAGGTGAACGCGCTGCTCGACCTGGCCATGCTCCGCGGCAACCTGCGCGCGCGGGGACACTTCGACTCGCTCCCCATCCCCTTCCGCGCCGTGGCCACCGACCTCGGCACGCGGATGCCCGTGATCCTCGACGCGGGCGACCTGGCCCGCGCCGTCCGCGCCAGCATGGCCATCCCGCTGGTCTTCGACCCCGAGCGCATCAACGACCGCTTCCTCGGCGACGGCGCGCTCGCGGCTAACATCCCGGTGGACGCCGCCCGCGCCTTCGGCACCGGCCGGGTGCTCATCTCCGATGCCACCGAGCATCTCCCCGACGCCGGCGACTTCGCCAATCCGCTGGTGATGGCGGAGCAGCTGCTCGGCTTCCTGTTCCACCAGCCCGCCGCCGAGCTCCGCCCGGGCGACCTGCTGCTGCGCCCTGCGGTGGACTCGTTCAGGAGCCTCGACTTCGACCGCCACAGTGTGGACCGGCTGATCGCGCTGGGGTACAAGGAGGCGCGCACGCGCCTGGCCACGTGGAGCTGCCCGCCCGCGCCGCGTGCCGCGACGCCGCGCACGGAGTTCCGGGTGGCCACCATCCGCGGCGAGACCCCCTCCACCACCGAGGAGCGGTTTGTCCGCGCACTGCTCGGCCTCGAGGCGGGAGCGCCGCTCGACGTGGAGCGGGTGCGCGACGGGTTCCGCTATCTCCGCACCAGCGACGGGATCCGTGCCGCCTGGCTGCAGCCGTCGGGGCCGCCCGATTCGCTCACGGTGGACCTGCTGGTGCGCCCGGCCAGCCGGCGGCTGGCCGCCTTCGGCGTGGCCTACGACAACGACCTCGGCGGGCGGATGTGGCTCGGCGCCGTGGACCGGAAGCTGCTGGGGCAGCGGCTCGAGGCCTCGGTGGCGCTGGGGCTCGGCGAGCTGCGGCAGGACCTCGAGTTCGGGCTCCGGACCTACACGGTGGTGGCGCGGCCGCTCCGGCCGGCCGTCACGGTGGGCGCTGCCAACGAGGACATCCGTCGCTTCGACCGCGACGGCGATGAGCTGGCCCACCTCACCATGCGCGACCTGAACGGCTTCGCCGGGCTGGAACAGCAGCTCGGGCGCACCTGGCAGGTGGCGCTCGGCGGGCGGGCGCGGGTGTGGGGCAACGATCACTTCACCGAGGAAGCGCTGGGCGGGCTCCTCACCCTCACCACGCTCGATCGTGAGCGCCCGCTCCGCGCCGAGGGTGAGCTCGAGGTGATGCAGGATTACACGATGGTGCACGGGAGCGTGGGCTATCGCATCCCGCTCAGTGCCCGGGTGGCTGTGACGCCGTGGGCGCGCTACGGCTGGGGCAGCGACAGCCTGCCGGCGCACCTCACCTTTGCGCTGGGCGGCTTCGACGGGTTCCCGGGGCAGCGGATCGGGGAGCGGCGCGGCAATCGTGAGGCATACGCCGGGCTCACCGCCACCATCCGCGCCTTCGGGCCGGTGGCGCTCCGGGCGCAGGGAGCCATCGGGCAGACGGCGCTCGGCGGGCCGGCGTTCCCGCAGCAGCGCTGGGAGCTCGGCGGCCGCGTGGGCCTCGGCCTCGACACGCCGGTGGGGCCGATCCGGCTCGAGTACGGCCTGGCGCGCGGGGGGCGCAAGGAGTTCTTCGTGCGGCTGGGGGAGTGGTTCTAGGGGTTGCTGGGGGCGTCGCCGTCGGCGTTGGCTGGGTTGGCTGGTCGAGGGGTTCACCGCAGAGGCGCAAAGGCCGCAGAGGGCCGCAGAGGACCTGCGCTCGGAGAGGGGAGCCTTCCTAACGGTGGGTACCGCGAATTGAGGGGTGGTCTGACAGCAGGGGCTGGTTTGGTGCCGGACTCCAACAAGCACCCACCACACCACCACGGGCTCACCTTGCGGTGGGCTCACCACGGACGCGCAGCTCCTC
>JBGAOL010000206.1:0-7334 GCA_044221825.1 Gemmatimonadales bacterium | reverse complement strand
TTCTTGATGAGTCAACACCCCACCCGCGCCGGAAGTTCCCGCCCCTACCGCACCACGCCACGGGCCCAGTCGAGCAGCGCCACCTGGGCCGGCAGCAGGCCGGGCCGTCCGGCGCCCGCCGCCAGGAGGCGCGGCAGGTCCTCCGCGACGTCCACATCCGGGAGCACCTCGAGCTCGGCCAGCGGGCCGTGCTCCCCGACGGCGGCCCGGAACGCAGCCGCCGTGCCCTCGGTGCCGTAGGTCACGCCCTCCCACGCCTCCCGCGGCAGTGCGGCCCGGCCGCCAAAGAGATAGAAGCCGCCATCGTGCGCCGGGCCCAGCACGTACGGTGTGGCCGGCTCGGCGAGGTGCCGCAGGGCGAGCGTCAGGTGGGCCGGTGTGAGCAGCGGCAGGTCGGAGCCCACGAGGATCGCGGCGCCGTGCTCGGCCCGGAGCGCCTCGTAGGTGGCCGCCATCCGGGTGGCGAGGCCGCCCTCGCCCTGCCAGAGCGCGGGGAAACCGCGCCAGCGCGGGTGGCCCAGGCCCTCGCGTTCCGTCACGGCCCACACCGGCACCAGCCCCGGCAGCTCCACGCAGGCGGCGCGCACCACCGCCTCCACCGCGTCGAGCGCCAGCCGCCCGAACTCCGCGGCCGCCTCCGCCCCGATCCCGGCGGCCAGCCGCGTCTTGGCGGGCGAGAGGCCCGGCGTCCGGGCAAAGATGGCGAGCGCCGTGCGGCGCCGGCTCAGCGCGTCCGGAGCCATTGCCAGGCCTCGGGCAGCGCCTGCGCCCAGGTGCGCGC
Organism: Gemmatimonadales bacterium; assembly: GCA_044221825.1. Lineage (GTDB taxonomy): Bacteria > Gemmatimonadota > Gemmatimonadetes > Gemmatimonadales > GWC2-71-9 > JADJOM01. The sequence goes on along the minus strand of JBGAOL010000206.1, from coordinate 6,553 downwards.
GGCGAAGCGCGCGGTGGTGCGGAGCCAGCCCTGCTCGCGGTAGCGCCGGGCGCTGGTGCCGAGCGGCAATCCCACGGGACGCACCGCGCAACCGGCGCGCCGGGCGGCCCACACCAGCCGGTGATCCTCGCCGTGCGGCACATCCTCGCGGAACCCGCCGAGCGCCTCGAAACGCTCGCGGGCCAGGGCCAGCCCCTGGTCGCCGAACGGCAGCCCCAGCGCGCGCGAGCGGAACCAGGCACCGGCCTCGTTGAGCAGCACGGCCGGCGGGCCATCGGCCGCGAAGCGAAGGTCGAAGTACCAGAGCGCCGCCGGGTCACGGGCCAGCGCGCCGAGCAGGATCGGCACGGTGCCCGGCACCGGCGTGGAGTCGGCGTGCAGGAACCAGAGGAAGCGGCCGCGTGCGGCCGCCACGGCACGGTTCTGCTGCCGGGCGCGGCCGGCCGGCCCCTCGCACCAGCGCACCGCACCGCCCGCGGTGGTGCGCGCGAGGTCACCGGGCTCGGGGGTGGTGGCGCTGATGATGACCTCGCCGCGGCCGGCGAGCTGGGGGAGGAGCGCGAGCAGGAGGGCGCGCCAGGCGTCGTCGCCGGGGCCCACGGGGATGATGACGCTGAGCTGCGGGACGGGCAGGGCGGTCATGTAGCCGACGGAGCGCAGGGCCGCCCCGAGCTCATTGGGCGTGCGCGAGGAGCGGGAGTCGGTAGTCCGCCGGCAGCAGCAGCTGGTGGGTGACGCCGTGGGCCGCCTCGACCAGCGTGGCCACGTAGCGCTGGTGCACATCGGGCACGTAGAGCCGCGCCACGGTGCCGTGCAGCGAGTCGCCGGCCACCGCGATCCGGCGGGCCACGCCGGCGTGATTCGCCGAGATCAGGTAGGTGCCTTCGGCCACCACGGAGTCCACGGTGCCGCCGGCCACGTCGAACAGGAGCGCCCCGGTGTTGGTGGCCGGGCCCAGCACCACCACCTCGAGGTAGCCGGGCTCGGGGCCCGGGTCGGGGCCGTCGCCGCCGCACGCGGCGAGGAGCAGGCCGAGCGCCGCAGTGCCCAGGACGAGGCGCGGCCTCACGGCGCCACTCCCGCCACCTGCTTGGCCTGGAGGAAGGCCAGCCAGTCGCCGGTGTCGAAGCGGCCGTTCTGGTTGCCCTGGGCGTCGAGCGAGTCGAGCGCCGCCTGGCTCAGGGTGCCGGTGCCAAGGAGCGCGCCGTTCACGCTGGGGAGCGCCAGCACCACGCCGCCGGTGGGCGTGAGTGTCAGGCGGAAGGCCATGGCGCCGCCCGGCTGGAGCTGGCGGATGGAATCCAGCGTGAAGCCGGCGGTGAGGCCCTGGTTGTCGAGCGCCGCCGGCGTGGTGCCCGGGCCGAACACGGTGTTGCCGCTGCTGCCGGGCCAGGGATCGCCGGCGTCACCGCGGTTCTTGCCGCCGGGGGCGCGGAGCTGGTTGAGGCCGTCGGCCTGCACCAGCGCCACGCCGTGCACCGGGCCCACGTTCACGCGGTTGCCCGAGCTGAAGCCCCACGTGGTCACCTGCCCCTGGTCGATGTGCCAGACCAGGAGCCCGGGCATCTTGGCGCAGCTTCGCGTCCGGAAGGTGCAGGCCGGGTTCATCTGCGCCGTGTCGGTGCCGAGGGCCTGGCGGTTTTCGAAGAGGAAATACTCGTCCGTTCCGCTCACGGGCAGCACCAGCACCGTGTCCGCCAGCGCCACGGGACCGATCGTCACCGGCCCCGCGGCGCCGAGCGTGTCCACGGCCACCCAGCCCAGCTCCGCCAGGGACCAGCCGTCGAACGCTCCCGGGCTGTAGGGCCGGCTGTAGGAGCCGCTCCCCATGATGCTCCACTCGCCCACGCCCTGCGTCACGCTCGGTGCGCCGAGGTTGGTGTCGTAGAGGTCGGGAAGGCCAAAGGCGTGGCCGGTCTCGTGCGCCACCACGCCGATGCTCATCCGCTGGCCGTCGGTGCAGGCATCCTGGCCGCCGACGGCGCTCTGCAGGGTGTAGTCGCGGACACGAATGAAGCTGCCGGTGGGCAGCCCCGCCCCGTCGCGGCGGGGGCTCTGCGTCACGTAGCCGGCGCCGCCGGTCCACGCGCCCACGTCGTAGCGGTGGGCCCAGAGATTGGTGGTGCCGCAGGCGCCGTCCACCTCGGGCTGCAGGAAGAGCACGAAGTCCACCACGCCGTCGTCATCGCCGGAGTTGGGGAGGCCGTCGGCGCCGTCGTTGTCGAACTGGCCCCAGTCGGTGCTGCCGGTGTCGCTCGCGGCGAGCGCGCCGAGGAGGAGGGCACCGAGCGGGCGCGCGCCGTTGGGGCACGGGACCAGCGCGCCGATGCCGTTGCAGCCGTCCTCGTAATAGGTGTCGGCGCTGTCGGCCGTCACCCAGCCGAAGACGTCGCCGTCGATGGTCACTCGCCCGCGCGACTGTTCGGCGTAATAGCTCCGCACGCTGTAGGCGGCGGCGGTGGGCGCGGGATCGAAGAGGACGTCGTGATAGTCCGTTGCCGGGAAGGGCGCGGCCACGTTGGCGAAGGCGATCGGAATGACCGGCACCCGGTAGGTGCCCTGCACCAGCAGCTGCCCCGCCGCCGGCCGGTTGAGGGCGGCAATGCGGCCCTCGCCGAGGAGCCGCTGCCGGGTGGCGCGGATGGCCCCGGTCCGGGTGCGCCAGGCGCCCTCGGGACGGAAGTCGATGCCCTGAACCTCGAAGAGCCCCACGCGCGTCCGGGGATAGCTGCCATCCTGCCCGGCCACCCCGGCCCGGACCGCGACGAGCAGCCCGGTGAGGCCGAGGGTCAGGAGCCCGGTGCGGCGCGTCAGGAGAGGCGGCATGGAGGGAGGTTATCCACGGCCGGGGTCCAAGTCATCCCCCGGGGCAATCCGGGGGTCTCCCGCCGGGGTAACGAATCCCGGTCTTTGGCTTGCCGCGCCCCAGCCAACCCTATACCTTGTAACAGGTTAGTTACCGAAATCGGCGCATTCCGCCAGCAAACGAGGCCCCGTGGACGCACAGACCCTGCAGAGCATCGCCATCTTCGAGAAGTGCCGGCAGTTCACCAAGGCACGCGAAGTCCAGGCGGCCGGGCTCTACCCGTACTTCAAGCCCATCTCCGACTCCGAGGATACGGCGGTCGTGATCGAGGGCCAGAAGCGGATCATGCTCGGGTCCAACAACTACCTCGGCCTCACGCACCATCCCAAGGTCCTCGAGGCCGCGGCCCGGGCCCTGCACCGCTACGGCTCCGGCTGCACCGGCAGCCGCTTCCTGAACGGCACCCTGGACCTGCACGGCCAGCTCGAGGCCTCGCTGGCCGAGTTCCTCGGCAAGGAAGACTGCCTCGTCTTCTCCACCGGCTACCAGGCCAACCTGGGCCTCATCTCGGGCCTCATCGGCCGCGGCGACCTCGTCTACCTCGACAAGCTGGACCATGCGTCGATCGTGGACGGCGCCAAGATGTCGTACGGGGACACGCTCCGCTTCACCCACAACGACCTCGACGGCCTCGATCGCATGATCGAGCGCACCAAGAGCGGCCGCGGCGCCATGATCGTCGTGGACGGCGTGTACTCCATGGAGGGCGACATCGCCCACATCCCGGAGCTGGTGCGCATCGCCAAGAAGCACGGCGTGGCGCTGGCGGTGGATGACGCGCACTCCATCGGCGTCCTCGGCCCCAACGGTGAGGGCACGGCGGCGCACTTCGGCATGACGGACGAGGTGGACCTCATCGCCGGCACCTTCTCCAAGTCGCTCGCCTCCATCGGCGGCTTCGTGGCGGGGTCGGAGAACGTCATCCATTACCTCAAGCACCACAGCCGACCGCTCATCTTCACCGCCTCGCTGCCCCCGGCCAACACGGCCGGCGTGCTCGCCGCCCTCGAGGTGATGAAGACCGAGCCCGAGCGCCGCACCTCGCTCTGGGCCAACACCCGGCGCTTCCAGGCCGGCATGCGGGAGCTGGGCTACGACATCGGCGAGACCGAGACGCCGATCATCCCGGTGCTCATCGGCCCCATGGAGACCACGTTCGTCTTCTGGCGGAAGCTGTTCGACGCCGGCGTGTTCACCAACCCGGTGATGCCGCCGGCCGTGCCGCCGAGCCAGTGCCGGCTCCGCACCAGCCTCATGGCCACGCACACCTTCGACCAGATCGACTTCTGCCTCGAGCAGTTTGCCTCGATCGGCCGGGAGCTGGGGGTCATCTGAGCGACACCATCCAGGTCCGGCCCGTCACCGACGCGGCCGGACTGGACCGGTTCATCAGCCTGCCGTACCGGCTGCACGAACGGGACCCCAACTGGGTCCCGTTGTTGCGCATGGACGTGAAGAAGCTGCTGGACCGCTCCAAGAACCCGTTCTTCGAGCACGCCGAGGCCGAGTACTTCCTGGCCGAGCGGAACGGCGAGGTCGTGGGCCGCATCGCGGCCATCTCCAACAAGCTGCACAACCAGGTCCACGAGGACACCGTGGGCTTCTGGGGCTTCTTCGAGAGCATCTACGACCACGCCGTGGCCGACGCGCTCTTCGCGGAGGCCGGCAAGTGGCTCAAGGCCCGGGGGCACGACGTGATGCGCGGCCCCATGTCGTTCTCCACCAATGACGAGTGTGGGCTGCTCATCGACGGCTACGACACGCCGCCCACGCTCATGATGCCCCACAATCCGCCGTACTACGAGCGTCTCGTCAACGCCGCGAAGTTCACCAAGGCCAAGGACCTCCTGGTGTACCGCGGCGGCTACCAGGGCTACTACCTCCCGGTGCCCGAGCGCCTGGCGCGCGGCACCGAGCTCCTCCGCCAGCGCCTCGGCATCAGCATCCGCCCCATGAACATGGCGGACTTCAAGGGCGAGGTGGAGCGCATCAAGGTGCTGTACAACAAGTGCTGGGAGAAGAACTGGGGCTTCGTCCCCATGACGGACAAGGAGATCGACCACCTGGCCGAGCAGTTCAAGCCGGTGGCCATCGCCGACCTGGTGCCGTTCGCCGAGAAGGACGGCGAGATCATCGGCTTCGGGCTGGCCTTGCCGGACCTGAACCAGATCTTCCAGCGGCACCGCTCCGGCCGGCTCACGCCGGCGCTGCTCGCCGACCTGCTCTGGTCGCTCAAGATGCAGAAGGTGCGCCGGGCGCGGATCCTGCTCCTCGGCGTCATCCCCGAGCTCCGCGGCAAGGGCATTGACGCGATGCTCTACCACTGGATCTGGACCAAGGCCGCCGAGCACCAGATCTACTGGGGTGAGGCAGGGTGGATCCTCGAGGACAACCCGGCCATGAACGCGGGCCTCAAGAAGATGGAGTTCAGCACCTACAAGACCTACCGGGTCTACGACCGGCCGGCATGAAGGCGCTGGTCACCGGGGCCACCGGCTTCGTCGGTGGCCACCTCGTGGACACCCTGCTGGCCGCCGGGGATGAGGTCACCGCCCTGGTGCGCTCGCCGGCCAGGGCAGCGGCGCTCGGGACGCGCGGCGTCCGCCTGATCCAGGGCGACCTGCACGATACCGCCGCCCTCCGCACCGCGGTGCAGGGCCAGGACGTCATCTACCACTCGGCCGCCCTCGTGGGCGCCCCCACCGAGGCCGAGCTCCTCGACGCCAATCGCGAAGGCACCCGCCACCTCGTCGCCGCCGCCGAGGCGGGGGCGGCGGGGGCGCGCTTCGTGCTGGTCAGCTCGCTCGCGGCGGCGGGACCGTCGCCCCGGGGCGGGGTGCGGCGCGGCGTGGAGCCGGCGGGACCCGTCACGGCCTACGGCCGGAGCAAGCTGGCGAGCGAGCAGGTGGTCACGGCGAGCCGCCTGCCCTGGGTCATTGCCCGCCCGCCCGCCGTCTACGGCCCGCGCGACCGCGACAACTTCCTGGCGCTCTTCAAGATGGCGCCGCTCGGCCTCTGCCCCGTCTTCGGCGATGGCAGCCAGGAGCTCTCGCTCGTCTACGTCACCGACCTCGCCGCGGGCCTTCGTGCCGCCGGCGTGACCCCGGGCATCGAGGGCCGCGGCTATTTCGTGAACCACCCCGAAGTCGTGACGAGTGGCGACATCCTGCGGGCGGTGGGCGCACTGTCGAACCGCCGGGTGCGGCTGCTGCCCCTGCCCCGCCCCGTGGCCACCGCCGCGCTCACCGTGGCCGGGGCCGCGGCCCGGCTGCGCGGCCAGAAGACCATCCTCCACCCCGACAAGGCCAACGAGTTCTACCAGCCGGCCTGGACCGGGGACCCCACGCCGCTCATGCGCGACACCGGCTGGACGGCCGCCTTCGACATGCAGGCGGGCCTCACCGCCACCAAGCGCTGGTACGAGGAGCAGGGCTGGCTGTGAGCGCGGGACTCCGGCTCCGGCCGGCGGAGTGGCTGCTCCTCGGATACCTCGGCATCACCACCGGCATCGCGCTGGCCCGCTGGCCCGGGTTCCCGCCCGCGGGGTGGGTGGTGCTGGCCAACCTGCTCTATGCACTCCTGATCCTGCTCGCCGCGCGCCGCGACCTCGGCCGCTTCGGCGAGGTGCTGCGGGAGCTCTATCCCATCCTCCTGCTGGCCGCGCTCTATCCCGCGCTCGACATCCTG